>JAGVHR010000014.1 GCA_020056455.1 Thermodesulfovibrionales bacterium | reverse complement strand
GGACGAACAGGCTAAACTTGCGGCGAATCGCCTGTCTCAGCTTGAAGAGGCCAATAAGGCCAGAGCTGGGCTCGCTAAACTTTCTGATGAACGTCAGGCCAGGATCGAGCTGCTCACGACTGAGCTGCTTCAGGCTCGTCAAACCGCAAATCTATCTACAAAGCTGCATATTTTGCGTGAATCAGACCTGCAGGACCTACAGCAGCGATATAAGGAGGCGATGGCTGCGCAAGAGCAACAGCGCCACCTGCTCAGTAGATTGGAAGAGCGCCTCCAGTCGGCTGCTCAGTATTTTCATCAGCTTAGGGAACACCAGGCATTGCCTGCAAAAAGGCAGACAATAACCCCTCTGAAGCGGCGTAGCCCTGCCCAACGTTTAACAAAAAAAGCGAAGCGAACCTGATGGACGTGCGAAAGCTTGCCGCGCTGCCGGAGCTTAGGCAGCTTGCTGAAGTTCTTGATGACGCGCTTGAATTGCTTGCCTCTGACAGGACCTGCAATGCCTTGCCGGCAAGGGCGAGCGCCATTCAACCCAGTTTGTTTGAACAATGCATTGAACTTTGCAGGCAAAACACAGCGCACGCCCTCGAGCCGATTCGGACTATCCATCACCTGTCCTGCACAGGCGGCACTCTGATCACTAAGTGCCTGGCTGCGATGCCCAATGTTATGGCGCTCAATGAAGTTGATCCGCTGAGCACCATGACATTCAAGGCCGATAAACCGTCGTTTACACCTACAGATATGCCTTCTTTATTGCGGCAGGGAAATCAGAAAGTGTCTGATGACCTGCTGGTTAGGCTTTTCCTTGAGAATTTGAATCTTGTGCGTAATGAATTTGGCTCAATTGGGAAGCGGCTTCTTCTGCGGGACCATAGCCATAGTCAATTTCTTACGGGAAACGAAGTGGCCCGCAGGCCGACGATGCTTTCCATGGTCAGCAGTCGTTTTCAAACGATTTCAATTGTCACTGTTCGGGAGCCGATCGACAGTTTCTTATCATTGGAAAAACTTGGATGGCAACATTTCAAGCCTAACACTTTTGACGAATATTGCCGCCGCTATCACGCCTTCCTCGATGCATATGAAAATGTTCCTGTTTTCCGGTATGAAGACTTTGTCAGTGCCCCGGCAGCTACTATGGTTGAAATATGCCGGGTCTTTGGTTTCAATTACTCTGAAACCTTTATTGACACCTTTGATACATTTCATTTTTCAGGCGACAGCGGCAGGAAAGGGGCCACAATTGAACTGCGGCCCAGAAGGGAAGCCAATGAGGAATTTATTAATAATGCTGAAAAATGTGACTCATATATTGAACTTGTTGCTCGTCTGTGCTATAAAAAGTAACTACTGTAATATGAACAGACTCTGATTAATAGTCAGGAGACCTGTTCACCTTAACATATTGAATCAATAGGAGAAAATCATATGAACAAGAAAATAATCATATTCGGCGGAGACGGCTTTTGCGGCTGGCCCACAGCTCTTTTCCTGTCCAGGCAGGGTTATGAGGTGGTAATCGTAGACAATCTCTCCAGAAGGAAGATAGATATTGAACTGGGATGTGACTCTCTCACTCCGATCTCCAGCATATTCAAAAGAATCAAGCGCTGGGAGGAATTGACCGGAAAAAAGATACCTTTCTACAATTTTGATATCGCCAAAAACTATCATCGCCTTCTCACCCTGATCAGGGAATTCGAACCGGATGCAGTTGTCCATTTCGCGGAACAGCGTGCCGCGCCATATTCAATGAAGTCGTCTTACCATAAACGATATACGGTTGACAACAATCTCAATGCCACCAACAATCTTTTAGCAGCTATTGTTGAATCAAAGCTTGATGTTCATGTGGTACACCTTGGGACCATGGGAGTCTATGGCTATCAGACAGCCGGGCTGCAAATACCCGAAGGATATCTGAAGGTCCTTGTAGAAACCGATCAGGGTCAGAAAGAACTGGATATTCTCTATCCTGCCAGCCCTGGGAGCATCTACCACATGACCAAGACCCAGGACGCCCTTATGTTCTACTTCTACAATAAAAACGACGGGCTGAGGGTTACAGATCTGCACCAGGGGGTTGTCTGGGGGACGACTACAGACGAGACCGACCTTGATGAAATTTTGATCAACCGCTTTGATTATGACGGGGATTACGGTACAGTTCTAAACAGGTTTCTCATGCAGGCTGTTGTGAATCACCCGCTTACAGTACACGGCACCGGCGGACAGACCAGGGCCTTCATCCATATTCGGGATACTGTCAGATGCGTACGGCTGGCCATAGACAATCCGCCGGATGCCGGGTCAAAAGTGGCAATCTTCAACCAGGCCACGGAGACCCATTCCGTGAAGTACCTGGCTGAACTCGTGTCTCAGGCCACCGGAGCGGAAATTCGCTATTACAAAAATCCGCGAAAAGAAGCGCCGAAAAACGATCTCCTGGTGAAAAACGAAAAATTCCTCAGCCTGGGGCTTAACCCCACAAAGCTGGAAAATGGGTTAATGAGCGAAGTCCTGAAGGTCGCGGGAAAATATAAGCATCGCTGCGATGAGAGCAGAATAATCTGCACTTCATGCTGGTGCGATGACATGGAAGTTGACAGTATTGGTTCAAAAAACTCTATTTAGCCTTGCAGATGAGGCTCAGATGTTATCTGCTGCGAAACCGTTATATTTGTTCAGGAGGTCATATTCAGCATGAGCAGTAAATTCAGGATTCTTGTATTTTCTCATACACGGTCTGATTTTCTACAAATTGTTCTGGAAAGCTTAAGACGTCAGGAAGCTCTTGAGTTTACAGACGTATGGATCGACGGCGATCAGGGTTCACCCACGTTGAGGAAAAAGACCGACAAGACATATGAAATTGCAAAGCAATTTGGGGTCCGCCGTATTGTAAAACACAGAGGCAATTTTGGTTTTCGAAAGATTATACTTCAGGCTCTCTACGAAACTTCCAAAGAAGCTGATCATATTCTGGTATTGGAAGATGACTGTTTCCCTACTCAGAATGCTGTCAGAATTTTCAGGGATGACCTTAAGGCCATTGAATCAGAACCGGATATTTTCTCTGTTTATGGACACCCCTTCTATGTCCCTGGTGAGGACGAGACAAAATTCGGACGGTTTCAGGGATGGGGTTGGGCTACAACGAGCAAAAAGCTGCGTACAATTCTAAAACCTCTGATACAGGTTTATTCGTTGACTGAGGAGAATTATCTCAAGTTTATCAATAAGGCGCTTACCCCTGAGATACTCGACCGCATAGAGGTCACTCCAGGCAGACAGCCATCCTCCACTTTAAAGAATTTTTTTGCCTGGGATGAGACTCTTTGTCTGCTTTCTGCCTTGTATGGGTATAAGCATCGCCGAACATCCAGAAGAACCATTTATAATTTTGGCCTGGGTCCGGAATCAACGCATTTTAGCGGCGACAGGTACAGAAACCCGCCTTTTAATATGATCGAACCTGTTGAGGTGTGGAACTTTTTTGATAAAGAAGAATATGCTCACGTATGAGAAAATTAGTAATTGCAGATCCGTCGCTATTCACAACACAGGGCCATCATTATGAGCTTGCCGTTAATATATCCAATGGTGCAAAAGCAAAAAATATTCATATCGCGTGGCTTGCCAATAAGAAATCCGACGCTGTTGATTCCGAATCCATCCGCGTGTATAAGGCCTTTACTTACTCGATGTATGAAAGGTTTAAATTCAAGGATAACTCATCATACCATTTAGAATTTGCAGCAGAAATCCTGAATGGTATCAGGCAGATTGGATGTGCTCCGGAAGATCATATTTTATTTCATACAGCTGACGGTTTTACCTATGCTGCTATAGCGCATATCTTCTCAACCATTGATCCTGCTCTTCTTCCATATTTTCACCTATGCACACCGTACGACCGTGAAGTCATGCCGCATGCGAGGAGTGTTGATTTTGATAAAATAACCGATTCATTAAAAGCCCTGATAAAGCAATCAAATAGAATCAAACTATATGCGGAGACAAGACCGTTGGCTGAATATTTCAGCGCTGCATTCAACAGTAGTGTTCTGCCTCTGGAACTTCCGCCGCCAATGTGGCATGCCGACCGCAACGGAAACAAGACATCCGGAAAGATCACTATATTTTATCCGGGGACAGCAAGAGAGGAAAAAGGATTCCTTCATCTCCCTCAGCTGGTCCGGCAACTTTTTGATAGTCACGGCCATTCCAACAGGATATGTTTTAATATACAAGCCACACCCCAGTTTGTAGGTTATACGCCAAATATTCTAAAGGCTCTTGATGAATTGCGCCAATATCCGACAGATTATGTGAAACTTTATGATTCAGCCTTGTCTTCTGTAGATTATTCGCAGCTGATAATCTCATCTGACATCATTTTGCTGTTATATGACCGGCAGCGCTATCAGATCCGGGGGTCGGGCATCGCCGTAGAAGCCTTGACTACAGGCAAAGTCATACTGACTACAGAAAATACTTTCCCATCATCGCTGATAACAACCGGCAATGGCCTGACCGGTTCAAATATCGATAGCTATATTGAAGCCCTTCGGAAGCTTATAGATGATTTCCCATCTTATAAAAAAGCAGCTGTTTCCGCAGGAAAAATTTATAGAAGTCTCAATTCATCTGATAATTATATCGACAAAATATTATCAAATACGCATACGGATAATATGCATCCCTCACTATCCTTGCTCGATGAAATATTTCGTAAAACAGCAGAGATTCCTTTGATCGATGCTCCTGATCTCTTCAATGTTGATCCGGCTGAATTATCTATTTTTAAGTTACCTCACAGCTCAAATAAAGCAGCAGATCCATCCGAAAACCCAAGAAATGCGGCAGGAGTCTTGTCTATTGTCACCCCTTGCCTGAATGCTGTTGACACTATAGACAGAACCATTCAGAGCGTCGTCAGTCAGGCAGGCGATTTTTCCATCAATTACCATATCCAGGACGGGGGATCAGCCGATGGGACAGTTGCCAGGTTGAGGCATTGGGAAAAGGAGCTTTCAAAGCCTAATCCTCATGTGCAGTGCCGTGGAGTCAGCTTTACGTGGTCCAGCAAGGCAGATCAGGGAGTATATAATGCCATCTTAAAGGGATTTGGCATTATGAATATGGCGTTGACTGATTTCATGACCTGGATAAATGGAGACGATATTCTTCTTCCTGATGCCCTGGCAACTATCACAACAATAGCAGCTGATCATCCTGAAATCGAATGGATAGGCAGCCCCGCCTTTATTATTGACCGGGACGGCAATAAGATTGGAGGCGGTCCCAATCTCACGCCTTCGGCAGTCATCCGCGAAGGTCTGTGCGACGGCCGCGACTTCCACTGGCGTCATCTCCAGCAGGAAGGCATGTTCTTCAAAAAAAGCCTGTGGCTAAAGGCTATGCATGTCTTGCAGAGCTATAAACTGGCCGGAGACTGGGCCTTGTGGCGAGAGTTCGCTCTCCATGCCGAATACTATCAGTCTGGAAAACCTTTGGGCGCATTCCGCAAAAGGGACGGTCAGCTTTCCATAACAATGCGGGATGAGTATAACGCTGAAGTCGAAGCCGCTCTGTCTATGGAAAAGCGGGACAATGCGTTTCAGCGACTGTATGTCCAGAGGGATGCGCTACAGGCAAATGTGGTCTGCGCGGCCCGACCTAGAGAAAAGACGGTCATAGAAAAAAAGGGCGTTACAAACCGATTTTCAAAAGGCAGGACAATGAAACCGGAATCTGCTCCGCTGCCCAAATCCCATTCAGCCGATCCCAATCCGGCAGGCGACAAACAGCGCATGAAACAACTGCGCTCCATCCTTGCCTATGACGCTGAATGGCAGCAGCCTCCTGCTATTACCGAAAAGCAGGCCTTCTCGCAGGCCGTCAAATTACTGCCCGGAACGCCGGGGGCAATGTATTTCGGATTTCCCTGGGCCACGCTTATTAAACAGTTGAATTCAAAAAAGCTGACAGGCAGCAGTTTAATGAAAGCTCTTGAAAACGCAAGACTTCAGCTCAAGGGATATAAGTTCGTTATCACTGTTTGCCAGCATATCCATATGCTGAAATATCAGCATATTTTTGCGGAGACCGGCATTACTCATGTTTTCTGGGCGCATGCTGTTAAGGGACAGGATTATTTTCCCGAACACAAAGACATTAAGATATTGCCGTTTCCGCTCGCTGCGGTGCCGACCTCAGATTGCTCTGCCTACGGTGATACAGACAGGAAATATCTCTTTTCCTTTGTTGAGGCAGTATCTACGGGAACCTGTCTGACTGAAACCCCCAAGATGATTATCGACAGCATTGCCGGAGACAAACGCGGTATCGTTTTGACACGTAATCATCAACAGTTGAACAAAGTCATGGCCAGTGCGGATAGCGCACAGGAGTTCACAGATAAATCTGCGCCTCTGAAATTGCAGGAGATTCTGGAAGAAAGCATCTTCTCGTTGTGCCCTTCCGGCCCGGGACCGAATTCGGTGCGCCTGTGGGAAGCGCTTGGGTGCGGGTCAATTCCGGTTGTATTGGCCGACTCTTATCTCCCGCCCGGCAGCGCTGCGCTATGGGAAGAAGCGACTGTTTCGTGCGCTGAGCGACTGGAAGACATCCAGGCCCTGCCTGAGCGGCTGGAAGAGCTTGCCCGCGACAAGGCGCTGATTGAGAGAAAGCGGCATGCCATACGGCAACTCCGGATGCTCTATGGGCCGGACTGTTTTATTTACGATATTCAGAAGCTTTTTCTCTCATTGGCTGCTGAAGCTGCTGATGTGCCCATGGCGCGGCCTGTCTTTTCATATGGCAGACTATTTGACATGGCTGCCAGGATAAATCAGGGAAAGGGCACAGAGGCTGGGGTAGTTGACGTGTTCATTCTTGGCTGCAGCAGTCGCTTACTGACTGATCCCTCTGAATTTTTGACCCGCTACAAAGAAAACAAAGCCTTTCGCACCGCGTACAAGCGGGCGATGACCTTCAGCGGCGGCAAATATTCAAAGGCAATGATTAAGGCCCTTGAAGCTAAAAAAGTTGTTCTGGGACCTGTCTTGTGAAGAAGATTTATCTCTTTGGAGAGCATGTCAAGCGAACGCCGTTTGCTTACCCGGAATACAGAAAGCTGTTCCGGAAAAACTTCGAATATGCAGAGAGACCTGAGGACGCGGATTTTCTGGTTTTCGGCGTTTCTAAAAATATTGAAAAAGATGCTGAGGAGGTCCGGCGTATTTGTTCTGTAAAACCCGGAATCAGGCTGGTAGTCCTCTCTGAAGAACCTCTTTGGGACACTGTGTGGAGCGGAGACGTATTTTCAAAAAAGGCAGACCTGAGTGTAGGCGATCAAAGGTTCTCTTACCATGTCTTGAACCACTGCACTACAAAGATATATGATTTTGAAAAGTTCCCTTACTTTGTGACAACAGGTGACGACTATTTTGCCAGGTATTCATATCTCTTCTCCAGACACAGGGCATGCAAATCCTCTGAACTCAAAAGGCTCTGGGCCAGGGCCCCGATACGGGCTGCATTTTATGCCGAAGCCCGTGTCGCAGCTAGGTTCGACATAGCCTTCCCGGAGCAGGATATTGCCGGGCTGTGCAGATACCGCACCCTTATAGCAAAAAAGGTGCGTGGGGAGGGAGTTGTACGGGTAGGCCAGAAATGGACAGCTTCATTGAAGCGTCAACTGTTGCCTGACTGGCATCTGGATAAGCTGGCCACACTCGATCGCAGGTCGTTTATTGTCTCGGCGCTCGAAAACACACATCATTGCCAATACATTACAGAAAAGATTTTCGATGCTTTTGCTGTGTTGGCAATCCCCTTATACTTTGCCGGCCCGCGGCATAGCGTGAAGCGACTTGTGCCACAGAGCTCTTTTATTAATTTGTACGGTCTTTCAGTCAGAGAGGCTGTTGATAGAATAAATTCATTCGAGCCTGACAACGATTTTCTCGAACTATATTGCCAGGCGCAGGCGCGGCTGACTGAGCTTTTCTCCAACCCATCCGCCTATGTGCAGGAGCGGAAACGCGTGGTCGCTGAAGTGGTTTCCGAATTTCAGTCTCTTTGTCAATAAATATGGTCTAACAGGAGGGTTAAACATTGGATAGAACTGCTTTAATAACAGGTATAACAGGTCAGGACGGCGCGTATCTCGCAGAGCTTTTACTGGAAAAAGGCTATATAGTCCACGGCGTAAAACGCCGCTCTTCTCTTTTTAACACCGACAGGATCGACCACCTGTATCAGGACCCGCATGTCAAAAAACAGAGATTCGTCCTGCACTACGGCGATCTCACTGACTCGACCAACCTTATCCGCATCATTCAACAGGTCCAGCCGGACGAGATTTACAACCTGGCAGCTCAGAGCCATGTGGCTGTGAGCTTTGAGACTCCGGAGTACACTGCAAATGCGGACGCACTTGGGACATTGCGTATTCTGGAGGCAATCCGAATTTTAGGGCTCACAAATAAAACCCGCTTCTATCAGGCGTCTACCTCAGAGCTATACGGCCTGGTGCAGGAAACCCCGCAGAAGGAAACAACGCCGTTTTATCCTCGCAGCCCCTATGCCGTTGCCAAGCTTTACGGCTACTGGATCACAGTAAACTACCGCGAGGCATACGGCATGTATGCCTGCAACGGGATCCTTTTCAATCATGAATCACCTGTCCGGGGAGAGACCTTTGTCACCCGTAAAATCACAAGGGCGCTGGCGCGCATCAAGCTCGGTCTGCAGGATTGCCTGTACATCGGGAACCTCGATGCCCTGAGAGACTGGGGACACGCCAAGGACTATGTCGAAATGCAGTGGCTTATGCTTCAACAGGAGCAGCCTGAGGACTACGTCATCGCTACAGGGGTGCAGTATTGTGTACGTGACTTTATCAATGCCGCCTCAGCAGAACTTGGGATGAAGCTTGACTGGCAAGGCAGCGGCACAGAAGAAACAGCAAAGGACCGGGATGGCAAAGTCATTGTAAAGGTCGATCCGCGTTATTTTCGTCCGACCGAAGTCGAAACACTGTTAGGCGATCCCACCAAGGCGAAAGAGAGACTTGGTTGGACGCCAAGGATCAGCTTCAGGGAACTTGTCGCTGAGATGGTAAGGGAAGACCTCAAGACTGCCGAGCGGGACGAACTGGTTAAAAATCATGGATACTCCGCCTATGACTATCATGAATAGTACGGGGCTTTGCTCACAGGATAAAGAAATAAATATCTGCTATGGAGAACTCTGATGGATAAATCATCGAGGATCTATATTGCCGGGCACCGCGGGCTGGTCGGTTCGGCCTTGATGCGAAATCTTAAAACTTTGGGATATGCGGATCTCATCACCCGCACGCATACAGAATTGGACCTGACCGAGCAGGCAGCTGTCCGCGCTTTTTTCAAGACAGAGAAACCTGATTATCTTTTTTTGGCCGCAGCCATGGTCGGTGGCATCCTCGCCAACGACACCTACCCGGCGGAGTTTATCCGTAACAACCTCGCAATACAGACCAATGTCATCCACGAGGCGTACCGGGCTGGAGTTAAGCGGCTTCTGTTTCTGGGATCCAGTTGCATCTACCCCAGACATGCTCCCCAACCGATGAAGGAAGAGTATCTTCTTTCCGGTCCGCTTGAACCGACCAACCGGCCTTACGCGCTTGCCAAGATCGCAGGTGTTGAAATGTGCTGGAGCTATAACCGTCAGTATGAAACGCAATACCTGGCCGTTATGCCGACAAACCTCTATGGTCCAGGAGATAATTACGATCTCAGTAATTCCCATGTCATTCCGGCGCTCATCCGTAAGTTCCACGAGGCCAGACAAAGAGGAGACCGCGAAGTTGTCATATGGGGCACAGGCTCACCACGCAGGGAATTTTTATATAGTGATGAAATGGCTGAAGCCTGTGTCTTTCTGATGAATCTCCCTGATGACAGGTTTCGGACTCTTCTGGGAAGCGACGAGTCAAAGACCGGCAGATTCGAACCGCCTCTTGTTAATATCGGGGTGGGAGAGGATATCACCATCCGCGAGCTGGCCCTGCTTGTAAAGGAGGTAGTCGGTTTCGAGGGGGGGCTTGTTTTTGACAGCTCAAAGCCCGATGGAACGTTACGCAAACTTCTGGATGTCAGCAGGCTTAACAGCATGGGATGGAAGGCGAAGATTCCGCTGCGCAACGGTCTGTTTAAAGCTTATACGGACTTCATCAGACAGAACCCCGGGCGCTGAACTCCTTATATCGTTCAGTTCTGTTTTCTCCAGCGCTCCACCCAGCGTGACCCGTTATACCTGAGCGAAATCAAATCAAGCGCGCCGCACCTGAAGGCCTTCTGCCCGGCAAGCTCCTGCACCCCTGCCGCGTCCCGGATCGTCGTGATATTTGCGGTCATGCACTCAATCTCGACGACCCTGCCGGCTGCCATGCCTGTTTCGCTGAGAGCCAAGACACAGCCGCCATCCGTATCGTGGCAGGTCACCTGCACATAATCAGAGGTGGGCAAGAGGGTAATGGCGCTTGCTGAGACATCTCCTGTATCTGTGCCGGCAACTGTTTGGATTGTTGAGGTTGCACCGGTCCTGTCCGGAATCTTTGTTGCGTTGTCCGTAGTATTCCCTGTTTGTTTATATTCCCCTGTAAATGTCGCGCTATTGGAGATGTCATTCGTATTGTTCGAAAAAGTACATCCTGATACTGAAGCCTGCCCAATAGCGCCCTGGAAAAAAATAGCAGAGTTGTTCATAAAATCAATGCTTGCAAAGGTGCTCGCGCTGATATTTATACTTGCAGCTGCTGACACCGACACGCCTGACCCGCCTGATGAAGCGGTGGCAACATCTCTGAAGATGCAGCCTGCAAGATTTACTCTTGCCTCGGCGCTCCTGATTTCGATGGCATTATCTTTAATATTGGCGAAGTGTGTGCCTGTAATTGTAATCTCAGTGACTTCGGACTCCAATATCCGTATCCCTTTTGAATTGGTTTTCCCGAAATTACCGAAAAAGCTGTTACTGATCAATATCCTGCCGATCGTGGTTAAAGCGAGGCCGTCTTCTTCCAGACTCATCCCGTGTATAGTGCCGTTTGCAGCAGCTATCCCGTCAAAATAGATATTATCGAAAAACAACGCAACAGTATTAACCCCTTTGGCAGTATTTTTTATCTTCACAAGACTTTCGTATGAGCCTCCAATATATGCATTGGAAAAAAGGAAACCATCTGCGGCATTAATTTCAATGGCTGCGCCCGCCGTAAAATTCCCACCGATCACAAAATCACTAAAAATAGTAGTCCACGGCTGCGTATAACCACCACCGGCCTTCTCCTGAGCCTCAATCTTTAGCATGGACGCATCAGCCTCCGGCCCCGTACTGCCTGAATAGCCCAACCTGAAATCTGTAAAACGGCTGGCCCTTCCTCCTTTAAAATACAGGCCGTGCTTATGATAAGACGCATGGAAGTTGCGGGCAGTAAAACCATCAACCTTCACCAGCTTGAGCGCTGATCCGTTTCTGGCAACGTCGGAAGTTATGGTGAGATCAATAATACCGTTTCCGCTGATAAAAATATTCGGGTCAGCCGGATCAGATGGAGAAAACACAACAGCATCACCATCAACAACATGCTTGATTATAGAGCGGGAACCGGCCCCGGATAGAACAACGCCGCTTGTGGAAATGGTAATCGTCCCCGTTGTCCTGTATGTTCCCTTTGGAAACAGGACTGTCCCCGTAGTGGCGTCAATTGCGGCCTGAATTGCCGCAGTGTCATCTGCAACACCGTTACCCACTGCGCCGTAAGCCCTGACATCCACTGGAGCAGGCCATGCAGGCGCAGGTTCTCCGGCTGATGCGGATACGGTAAACAGCAGGCAAAAAATGATTATTGGAATCGTACGGTTCATGTCAGACCTTACGTTCAATGACGATCCTGATATGCAGCCGGAACCTCAGGCAACACTTTGCAGTCTTTTTTCTAATTTTCGAACCTCCTTTGTTCACTTCTGAGTTTTATGCTGCGGTCATAATCTACCTTATTGTTACATTTTGAAAATGTTCGTGCAACAGACTTTTAAAATATTTATTTACAGAAATAGTATTTTTATGCTATTTTTTCGAATGATCTCAGCGATTGACGAAAACCCTACGCGACAGAATATCATTACCCTTCTGAAGAAAAATAAGGGAATGACCATTGAGGAGCTGAGCAAAAAAGTCAGTATCACACCTATGGGAATCAGACAGCACCTTCTTTCACTCGAAAAAAAAGGCCTCGTCAGTTATACGGCAAAAAAACGCGGAGTAGGAAGACCGGGATTTGTATATGCCCTTACTGAGACGGCTGACAACATGTTTCCAAAAGCATATGACAGGTTTTCCCTTGACGTACTGAAGGAAATCAGAAAATATGAAGGCCCGTCAAAGATCAGCCAGATCTTCAATTGGCGAGGGGAGAAGCTTTTGCAACAGAGGAAAGACGCCCTGTCAGAATTCAGCGGCATTGATGGGACCCTTCATGGCCTGAAGAATCTTCTTGATAAAGAGGGCTTTCTTGCAGAACTCGGCAAAGAAGGCGACAGATATATCCTCAAAACCTTCAACTGCCCTATAAGCAAAGTGGCGACAGAATTCAGTGATGCCTGTGTTCAGGAAGTCCGGCTTTACAGTGATCTCCTGCGCCGCAATGTTACACTGGAGCAGTGCATGGCACAGGGAAACCCCGTGTGCGTATTTTCAATCCCCGCGGTTTAGCTTCCTGCTTCTCCATTTTCCAAGCGCCGCAACAAGTCTGTTCAGATGCCGCTCTTCATGGGCTGCGCTGACAACAACGCGGATTCTTGGTTCTTTGACTGTAGGCGGCCGTATCGCAGGCGCATAAATGCCTTGCTCAAATAAAAACTGAGACATGCCGAGCGCTTCCTGTACTGACGCAGCCCTGAGGGGAATGATGGGGGTTTCGCTCCCAGTCTCTTCATAACCCATTTTTCCAAGAGACTGCATGAGCGCATCCCGGTTTGTCCAAAGCCTCTGAATCAGCAGCAGATCTTTGCTGATTATACGGACTGCGGCAATAGCCGAGGCAATTACACACGGAGGCAGCGCAGTCGAAAAAAGAAAGCTCCTCGACGTGTTTGATATCCACTGAATAATATCCCTGTTTCCTGCTGCAAAAGCGCCAAAGGACCCCATAGCCTTGGAAAAAGTGCCCATCTGGATTATCCAGCGCTCAGGTTGCAGGCCGAAATGGGCAAGGGCCCCCCTTCCCTGACCCAGGACACCTGTGCCATGGGCATCGTCAAGGTAAAGAAGCACTGAAGGGCGAGTGGTTCTTGAAACATTGCGGGTCCTGCATAGCTCATGTAGTTCCTTTATCGGAGCTATGTCGCCGTCCATGCTAAAGACAGTGTCGGTGATAATGATCTTCCTGCGGCCGTTTTCCGTCCTCAGCAGCCTTTTCAGATGGGAAATGTCCTTGTGACGGTAGACAACAGTCCTTGCCCTGCTAAGGCTGCAGCCGTCGATAATGCTGGCATGGTTCAATTCATCGCTGAAGATAACGTCGGACTCGCCTGCAATTGAAGGGATAACACCGGTATTCGCCGCATATCCGGAATTAAATATAATAGCTCTGTCGGTTTCCTTCCATGCTACGATGAGCTCTTCGAGTTTATCGTGCAGTAGCGTGCCCCCGGCAAGAAGCCTTGATGCCCCAGCTCCTGAACCGTATCTTTCAAGCGCCTGCGAAGCAACGCACGCGAGGTCAGAATGAGAGGACAGTCCAAGGTAGTCGTTTGATGCAAAGTTGATATACTTTTTCCTGCCGATGAATATCACAGGTCCCTGGGCAGAAGCCCTTGAAAGCACACCTCTGAGCAGTCCTGCCCTGCTGAGACCGGCAATTTCCCTGTCAAACATCAACTGATAGTATCACAGAAGGAAGGTGAAATAAAACAAAACAGCCTTGATAAAAAGGTGGCTCCTCCTTATCTGCTCAGGGCAGGAGAGATATCACGAAAAACAAACCGACCTGCACAGGAAATAAGGAACCGCACCTTACCTCACCAGAAGGACTATCGCATAAACGAGATAAAGGACCCCGCCCGAGAGCATTGCCAACGGTGAAATGCTCTTTTTTACTGCAATCGAAGCGATCACGGTC
Source organism: Thermodesulfovibrionales bacterium (assembly GCA_020056455.1). Classification (GTDB taxonomy): domain Bacteria; phylum Nitrospirota; class Thermodesulfovibrionia; order Thermodesulfovibrionales; family UBA6898; genus UBA6898. The sequence continues at coordinate 20,372 of JAGVHR010000014.1, read as the reverse complement.
AGGGCCGACACTACAGCGATAACAGCTGAAAAAAGCGCCATTCCAGTAATATTCCAATCCGTATAGATAAGCCCGACTGATACAGGGAAGGTGGACTGAAAGACCATCGCACCGGTGACATTCCCAAGCGCAAGGGTGTCCCGTCCCTTCCAGGTCCAGGTTACACTGTTGAACTTTTCAGGCAGCTCAGTTGCCACAGGCGCAAGCAGAAGCGCAAAGATAAGAGGGTCCATCCCAAACCTGGCCGAAATCACCCCAAGGCTGTGTACAAAGGTATGCGCGCCTTTTATCATCAATGTCAGAGAAACTGCTATCTGAAAAAGAATCACAGGGAGGGGAGGCATCATACCAGATCGGGAAGGCATTAGCCTGCATATAAATCTCCATGCATACATACCCTCAGAGTGCTCCATTTCAGCGCTCTCCCCCCTGAATGTCAAATAGGCGTAAAACACATACCCTGCAATCAGGCAAATGGAGACAGGCACCAGGAGCGCCTTTCCTCCGATGATCGGTAGAGCTATGGCAGAGGAATACATGACAAGAAAAAAAACAAGGTCCCGCTTTATGGAATGAGATTCCACTTTCAACTCGAAACGCCTCTTTTTCATGAGACTCGCGATTGTCACGGTCAGACCGATGACAAAAAAAGCAAGAGTCGAAAGCATAAAAGGAGCGCCAAGTATTGCACCGACCCCGATTTCCTTTGCAGATGCGCCTCCATACATGAATATCGCCACTATAGGAAGGATCGTCTCAGGCAGGGCAGTCCCAACTGCGGCAAAAATACTGCCGACAACCGCCTGGGAAAAAGAGAAGTGCCTGCCGAACGCTTCAATGCCGTTTGTAAAAAATTCTGCGGCAAGGAGAATCACGGCAAGACCTGACAGAAGGAGGAGAACCGAAATAGCCATCAATGAATGATAAGGACCGGACAGGGAGAGGATCTAAGAACAGACTCCGTTGTGCTGCCGATAAGCATACCCTCGAGATAGGAAAGCCCGCGAGCCCCCATGATAATAAGATCATAGTCTCCCTGCCGTGCATAAGAGCATATCATTTCAGCAGGATCTCCATGGAGCAGTTCTCCGGAAGACTGAACACCGGATTTTTCGACTATGCCGGCCAGCGCTGTTTCCGCATCAGCCTGGACGTCCCTGTTGAATTGATCCCTGTCTCCCTCTCCTGCATGCTCCCATTGGGTCCATCTGTCCCTGAGATAATGTGACGGCACTACATGCGCCACCTGGAGCTCTGCGGAAAACGCATCGGCATATCCCAACGCCTCATCAAGGGCCTTAACTGAGCTTTCCGAAAAATCGACCGCACAGAGTATTTTCTTCACTATAACAGAATCAGTCGACTGCTCTGCTTTCCCGCCCCTTACCACGAGCATGGGCATCGCAAGGGACTTGATAAGCCTCTCAGAACTGCTGGGCCTTAAGACATGAGACTTATGGCCAATGATCAGCAGTCCCGGCGAGTACTCTCTGAGGGCTGTCAGAAACGCTTCATGGAGCCTCCCCATCATTATGCCGGAGACTGATGATACGCCTCTCCGTTGAAGGACCTCATGCCAGCGCTTCAGTTCAGCCTCATCGCGCCTCTCCTCTTCCTCAATATAGGGCATAAGGTATGCCGGAGGAGTAAGAAGAAAATCGATCACATAGAGAAGCCTGACCGGCGCCTTCACGCCTGTAGAAAAACAAGCTGCGTAGGAAACGATCATTTCCGTATCAGGACCGAGGTCCACGCCGGCAAGAATGCAATTACATTTCATGATTTGCCGGGTCTTTCCTGTTTCAACACCGTCATAGTATCCTCAATTTGCAGTAAGCAAAAGAAAAGAGACAAATTGCTTTGTCCCCTTTCTTTTGCTCTTCAGGCATGGACTTATTTTTTTAAAGCGTCCTTTAAAGCCTTGCCGGCAGTAAATTTGGGAGTCTTGGCTGCAGGAATTTTTATTTCCTGGCCGGTCCTCGGATTGCGGCCCAATCTTGCTTTTCTCTTGGAAACCCCAAAAGTCCCGAAGCCGACGAGTGTCACCTTCTGTCCTTTCTTTAAAGCTCCCTTGATCGAGTCCAGAGTCGTATCAAGGGACCTTGCGGCATCCGCCTTGCTAAGCCCCGCGCCTACAGCAATCTTTTCAATAAGCTCTGCTTTTGTCATTAATCTACCCCCCTTTCTTCTGAATTATTTTCATAAAATATGACTGCGCTAACTGTATCAAGAACATATTTTTTTGTCAAGCTCTATAAATCACGCCCAGCCCTATAAATAAAGGCTTTGAGCCGCCCCTGACGTCAACGCTGAAATCGAGATACAGGCAATGCATACCAGGCGCCTCACGTGACGGATATTTTGCCGGAATTATGATTATAATAAACAGCGATGTTGCCTTGTTCCTCAATGAAATTATGACAGCCATGACGGAAATTGAAATAAAGATCCTTGAAATAGACAGGGATATCATCGAAAAGAAACTCATCGGCCTTGGGGCCTATAAGGTTTTCGACGGAGAAATTCACGCTATATATTACGACTTCCCGGATAATGGCCTGAGGGAAAACAGGAAAACACTGAGACTAAGAAAGGAAGGTCTCAGGACCGTCCTTACGCTCAAGGTGCATGTCGACAATGCTGCTGCCAAGGAAAGAAACGAATACGAAACAGAAACAGCGGATTTCATCATAATGCAGACAATACTCGAAGGTCTCGGATTCATTCCCTGGCTGGAGATGAAAAAACACAGAACGAGCTTTGAACTTCAGGATGCGCATTTTGAACTGGACCAGTATCATGCCCCTTACGATTTTATACCACTCTTTCTCGAAATAGAGGGCAAGGATACAGGGACTGTTTATCGTAATGCTGCAGCGTTGGGCTTCACCAGGCAGGACTGCAAACCCTGGGACGCAGTGCAACTGGCCGCCTACTACACAGGGCAGAAGTAACAACCGGCTGATGATGGTCATGTTTAAGTACGCTTTACTTGCCGGCGCTCTGTCTGATAGGGTACATGCTGTTCGTACAATATATGGAGGAATCAGAAGTGAAACATTTATCAACTATATACGCAGCTTTGTTCTTTCTTATGTTTTTTTCTTCCTGCTCCACTATCCAGACCGAGTCGTCAGATCAAAAGGCAAATGCCCACTATAAAATCGGTGTGGGATATCTCAGTGAAAACAAGATCCAGCAGGCGTTTGTCGAGTTCCAGAGAGCTTACGAACTCAACCCCGGCAACAAGGAGGTGCTGAACGCTATCGGCATAATCTACCTGCTCTATTTTGATGAACATCAAAAAGCCGTTGACTTTTTTCAGAATGCGGTAAAGATAGACCCGGACTATTCGGAAGGCCATAATAATCTCGGATTCGCAAGGGAAAAACTCGGTCAATTTGATGCAGCCATAGCTTCCTACAGAAAAGCGACAGCAAACCTTCGCTATGCAACACCGGAGAAGGCCTTCACCAATATGGGAAGGGTATATTACCGCTCGGGCAGGTACGTAGAAGCCATTACAGCCTATAAGGAGGCGATAAAGCGGGCTCCCCTTCTTGATTCGCCTCATCTTGGACTGTCCCTCTGCTATAATGCCATGAGGAAATATGGAGATGCTTCAGCCGCCATGACGCAGGCCATAACAGTCAATCCCAAATATAAGGGCGATGCCAAACTCGCTGCCAGGGATTTCTCAGCACAAAGGTCCTCTGCCTCAGGATATGATCAAAAAGACCTGGCCGATTATCTCGAAATACTGAAATATTGATCTGAATTGACATTTCCGTTCCTCGTAAAGTAGTGTATAAAGTTCGGGGCGTAGCGCAGCCTGGCTAGCGCACCTGCCTTGGGAGCAGGGGGTCGGAGGTTCGAATCCTCTCGCCCCGACCATAATTTACATGCCGCTGCCTTCTTCTTCCCCTGCCCGGCATAAATATCCGGGAGAACCGCTTAAACTATTTCGTCGGTATAGTCTATAATATATAAATTCTATGGAACAGCAGATTACACAGGAAGATCTCCCCAAGATGCCGCTGATAATGAACGGAGTATCTTCACGGTTCATAAGAGAAAACAGAATCGTTCCTCTTGAGTTAAAAAACAATATCCTTAAAATCGCCATGTCGGATCCGGTTAATACATTGACGGTTGATGCCCTCAGGGTGGCCACTGCTGCGGATATTCAGGTCTGTACAGCCGACAGCAAAATACTTGATGAATATATAGCAAAGTTCTACGGCCAGGAGCAGCAGAACATCAATAAAATAATAGAAGACATTGGCGATAAGGGCCTCGAATTCTTTGGAGATGATGAAGAGGATATAGGTCATCTCAGAGACCTTGCGTCCGAGGCGCCTATCATAAAACTGGTGAATCTTCTTATCACAAGGGCAATTGAGGCCAGGGCAAGCGATATCCATATGGAGCCCTACAGTGACGAGCTCAAGATCCGATACCGCATAGACGGCGTCCTGAAGGATGTCGAAACAGCACCCAAAGGGCTTCAGGCTGCCGTCATTTCAAGGATCAAGATAATGGCAAAGCTGAATATTGCCGAACGGCGGCTGCCGCAGGACGGAAGGATAAAGCTGAAGGTGCAGGAGCATGAGGTTGACCTGAGGGTGTCCACCATTCCGGTCCTTTACGGTGAGAGCATAGTAATGAGAATTCTGAGAAAAGAAGGCATTACAATAGACCTTCTCCTCCTTGGGTTCCCCAGTGAGACACTCACTGAGTTCAACATGCTCATCAGGAAACCTAACGGCATCATCCTCGTGACCGGACCGACCGGCAGCGGAAAGACCACAACTCTGTACGGCGCTCTGGACAAGATCAATTCGCCGGACAGGAAGATCATAACAGTAGAAGATCCTGTTGAATATCAGATCAAGGGGATCAATCAGATACAGACAAAGCCCCAGATCGGACTGAATTTTGCCAATACCCTCAGACATATCGTGAGGCAGGACCCTGATATCATCATGATCGGCGAGGTCCGCGATCTTGAGACAGCGGAAATAGCTATCCAGTCCGCGCTGACCGGCCATCTTGTCTTTTCTACATTGCATACGAATGACGCGCCAAGCGCAATAACAAGACTTCTTGAGATGGGGGTGGAAAGTTTTCTTCTTTCCTCGACCGTCAGGGGGGTCCTTGCCCAGCGTCTCGTGCGCGCCATCTGCCCTGCATGTAAAATTGAAGATCCAGCGGAGATCGACTCAGAGGAACTCAGCCTTCTCGGCATAGCCCCTGACACCAGGCTGTTTATAGGAAAGGGCTGTGAACAGTGTTCCCATACCGGCTATTTCGGCAGGACCGGTCTGTATGAACTCATGACCGTGAACGATGAGATAAGAAAGCTGATCCTCAGGGGATCTGATGCAAACCAGCTCAGGGAATCTGCAATAGCTCATGGAATGAAGACATTGCTTCAGAGCGGAGCGGACAAAGTCAAGGCAGGCATAACAACTCTGACCGAAGTGCTGAAGGTCACTCAGGAGGTTTAGATGCCTGTTTTTTCCTACCGGGCCTCAACATTTGAGGGCGCCATTACGGAAGGAGTTATCGAGGCTGCGGATGAAGCGGCAGCTCTTGAGAAATTAAAATCAGCCGGGGTCATTCCCCTCAGGATCAGCGCCGGCGAAACCGGAACAGGGAGTCGCAGCATTTCCCTGTTCAGGCGGACCTCTTCCAAACTTGACCTACTTACCTTCACAACAGAACTTTCAGCACTTCTCGGGGCCGGCCTGCCCCTTGACAGGGGTTTGAACATCCTTGCCGAGATCTCTGAAAACAGTGGTACAAAGGCCGTCATCCAGTCCATACTGAAATCGATCAGGGAGGGCAGTTCCTTTTCCGATGCTCTTCAAAAACACCCAGGGCAATTCTCCGGCATATATATTAATATGGTCAGGGCCGGGGAGGCTGGAGGAGTGCTCGACATTGTTCTGGACAAACTGAATGAATTTCTGGAAACCTCAAAAGAAATAAGGGAGAGCGTAATCTCGGCAATGATCTATCCGGCTATACTTATGTTTACCGGAGGCGCATCGATCATTATTCTGCTGACTTTTATTCTGCCTAAATTCAGCGTCATCTTTGATGAACTCGGCAGCAATCTTCCTTTTTCGGCAAAAATACTCCTGCTGTTCAGCGATTTGATCCAGTCCTACTGGTGGGTCATTGTCCTTGCAGCAGCTGTCGTCTTCATCGTATTCAGAACTTACATACGCACTGATGAAGGCGGCCGCTTCTGGGATTCTGCAAAACTGCGTATGTCTGGAGAGATCATCCGCAAACTCGAAACAGCGCGCTTCAGCAGGACCCTCGGCACACTCCTGAAAAGCGGAGTCCCCCTCCTCCAGGCGCTTTCAAACGCCAGGGACGTTATGAATAACCGCATCATGGCAGCCTCTGTCGACAAGGTGCTTAAAGGGGCCAGAGAAGGAAAGGGCATTGCAGTCCCCCTTGCTGAAACCGGTAATTTCCCGCGTCTTGCCCTTTCCATGATAAAGGTTGGAGAAGAAACCGGCCAGCTCGATGTGATGCTTCTCAAGGTTGCACAGACCTATGAAAAAGCATTGCGTACAGAGATCAAGAGGTTTCTGGGGCTTCTTGAACCTGCAATGATCCTCATAATGGCTGTTGTTATCGGTTTTATCGTCATCTCGATGCTTGCAGCGGTATTCAGCATGACCGATCTGCCTTTTTAGCAGCTCCTCATGAGACGACCCTCAGATCCATCAAACGCCGCGCCTTGTTCCTCAGGATTCACGCTGATAGAGATCATTGTAGTTCTTTTTCTTATCGTCACCATGGCAGGTATCGGAGTTACGGCGCTGACAGGGTCACTCCTTACAGGCAAAATCGATGGTGCAGCAAGGGAACTCGCATCAACTCTGAAACACGCCCGTATGCTTGCAGGCACAACCGGCGAAGCTCAGATTGTTACCATAGACCTTGAAAGCCGGTCATACTGGATTGAAGGAAGACCGGCAAGGTATTTTCCCGGCGGTATCACCATTGTTTTTTCTGATATTCTTCATGGTGACACCCAAAGCGGCAGGCATTATTTCATATTCGATCCGATAGGAAGCATCGAAGGAGGCGCTGTTGTCTTTTCGACACAAAAAAAATACGTCAGGGTCCAGACTGATCCTGTCTCCGGCGCAGTGATCCACAGGGAGAAGCCGAAATCATGAGGCAGGATTCATCAGCCGGCTTTTCGCTCCTTGAAGTACTGGCTGCCATGGCCCTCATAGGAATCGCCCTTGCGGTCATCATTCAGCTTTTTTCTGCAAACCTGATTGCTCTGTCAGTATCCGAAGACTATAGCGCTGCGCTCGCACGGGCAGAGATAGAGATGAGAAATATCATCGACAGAGGGGATTTTTCTGAAAAAAAATGGACAACGATATCCGAAGACGGATATCGGCTGGACTGCTCAATCTCTCCTTTTATGCCCGATCGCTCTGAAAGACTGCGCAAATTAAACGCAGGGGATCAGCAGATACAGGGCATCTCTTCTTTTATGCCCGAGCGCACTGAAAGACTGCCTGCAAGGATTAATGAGATTGATCTGACTATTCACTGGCGCACCGGAGCAAAAGAAAAAACCATGACGCTGAGAACTCTAAAACTTGACGCCCGGCGACCGTGACAAGAGCGCGATTTTCACAGCAGGGGTTTACTCTTCTCGAAATGCTTATTTCCATGGTGATGATCGGCATTATAGCCGCCATCATCGCAGGTGTAATGAGACTCTCCCATATCTCCGTGGAAAAAGGGGAAAAGAAAATTGTCTTCCTTGAACAGTCAAGAGCAACTCTCGGACTGATCGACTCGCAGATACAGTCGGCTTTTCTGCTTATGCCGCCTATGGAAGAAGCAAATGAAGAGGGAGGGACATTGATCTCTATAAGCGGCAATTCAGCTTTTCTCAGGTTTCCGACCAACATATCCCTTTGGTCAGGGAAAAAAGGCTATGTATTGGCAACGTATCGCGTAACAGACACTGATGAAAGATTGCTGGACCTCGTTGTTACCGAACAGACCCCCTGGATGAAGGGGACCAGGGAAACACGTCTTTTGCAGGGCTTTGACGAAATCTATTTCCGTTTTTTTTATAAAGGCGCTACAGATGAAAAAGGCAAATGGTCTGAAACCTTGCCGGATAGCGGAATTAGTCCTGAAAAAATTCTGCTCCATCTGAAAAAGGGCATCAGGACATTTGATCTCATTATTCCCCTTCGCGCACCCTCCCCGAATATGGGACAATTCGAACTTAACGTCATACAACCGCCCGGGGGGCCCGCGCATTGAATATAAAAAATATAGCGGAAAAAGGCATTGCTCTGCTCATGGTGCTCTGGACTATAGCGGCCCTTTCAGTTCTCGTTTTCTCTTTTTCAGCGCTGGTCAGGATAGAGACCGTTTCGACGCGGACCTTCATAGAAGCAGCGCAAAGCAAAAAATTGGCCGAAGCCGGACTGGAAAGAGGACTTTTTGAGATTTTCTACAGAAACCTGAAAGGCCTGTCAAATCCTGATGACATCTGGAGAATCGATGGAACACCTTATAAAAACAACCTCGGAGACGGTCATTATATCGTCAGCATTACTGAGGAGTCAGGCAAGATCAATATCAACATGTTGTCGGACGCATCTGGTATAATACTCAGGAATCTCCTCATATTACGGGGCCTGACCATGGAAGATGCTGATACTATTGTTGACTCCCTGCTTGACTGGAAAGACAGCGGTGACAGTGACGCGCACAGACTGCATGGCGCAGAAAGCGACTTTTACCTGTCACTGCCTATTCCATATAAGGCCAGAAATGATGATTTTGATACCATCGAGGAACTCCTGCTTGTTAAAGGAATGACTGCGGAGATCCTCTTTGGCAGGGGGGAGAAAAAAGGGATAATCGATCTTCTGACAATTCATACGGAGGAGGCAGGAATAAATGTTCGCACAGCTCATAGAGATGTACTGGCCTCTATCCCGGGATTGTCAGAGGAAATAGCCGACATGATCATCAATGAACGTCAGTTGAAACCGTCTTTTTCTCTTCATGATGTAAAGCTTATTTCAGGCGGCGGGTTTGCACTCGCCGAACCGTTTATCAGCTCAGATGAAACGACCCATTATTCCATCGACTCGGCAGGCTTCAGCAACAGCGGACCTGCAGGATATTCCATCCGTGCTGTTGTTGATGTTCCCGACAACACCCATTATAGTTACCTGTTTTATAAATCTCCCGGCAGGGCCATTCCATGACGATGCCGGGAATCCTTGGCGCGATATGGGCCCGGGCATTAAGACTTCGCAGCCCGCTATCGTCCTTTATTGATATTGTCCGGCGGGTGCTTTTCTTCAGCCTCGCTGAAGATCTGATTGCTCACAGGAAAGTCGTCGGGCTTTCTCTTGCCGATGACTCTTTCTCTATTGCCGTAGGCAGACGCATTTTTTCCAGCGTAAAAATATCACACGCCCGGGGATATATCTCTGAAACAGGGTCTTTTCCAACTCCTGAGACTGTCGCCTCGACTGTTTCTCTTGAGAAAGGTCCCCTGAAGTTCGGCAGGGCATCAGTCTGTCTTGCACTTCCAAAGCCCTGGACGACTGTAAGCATTTCCGAATTTCCGGCATCAATCAAGGAAAATGCCGCTGATGCCATCCGTTTTGAAATTGATAGAATTACTCCATTTAGTCCTGTCGATGCTCTCTATGACTTTAAAATACTTGGCGAATCCGGGGGCAAACTTTCAGTACTCGTTGTAGCTGCCCGCGCAGATCTTATTATGCCGTATATCAATGCTTTAAAAGAAAAGGGAATAGTAGTCAGTTGCGTCACAACGCATCTTACAGCAGCCGCTGCTCTTTATGCTCATGCCCTGGAAGAAACAGATTTTATTACAGTAAATGAAGGCGCTGAGGCCTATGAAGGAGCAGGTTATCACGCAGGCTTTCCTTCAGACATCTTCTCCATAAGCAGTGAGAAGGGCGCTGAGGCGCTGGAGCAGTATCTGTCGGACCGAATCGGCTTACAGGAAGAAAACAGCGCTGGTCAGCCTGGCCGGTTGTCCATAATGGTCACTTCCGAGGGCGACACTGCCGCGTTGGTGGAAATACTGAAGCGTCACGAAGGGACCGCTATAATCACAGCGGAGGAGGCAGTAAAACGCGCTTACCCAAAGCTCTCAGAAGACGGACATAGAGCTGCAGCTGTCGGCTGCCTGCTTGAGCATGTCAGCGCCGGCAATCGCGGTCTGAACTTGCTTTCCCGGGGAATTCGACCGCTCAAGCGGACGCCTCTCCTGCTATCAACCATCCTGATAATAGCAATCATCGCGGCAGGCATTGCATATACCTATGCGCCACTCTCTCTTGAACGGAAAAAAACAACGGCGATCGATGCGCAGATCAAGGCAAAGAAGGATGAGGTCAGGAAGGTTGAAGCGCTCAGGAAAGAGATCGGGGTTGTTACAGATGAACTCGCGTCAATCGCGGCATTCAGGGAAAAGCGCATTCCTGCGCTCAATGTCATAAAAGAGATTACAACACGGCTGCCGACAAATGCCTGGCTGACCAGGCTCAGGATATCGGAGACCGCAATAGAACTGGATGGGTACGCAGGATCTGCAACAGAGCTGCTTCCCAAGTTTGAATCTTCAAAATACTTCAGCAAAGTGGAACTCACTTCCACTATTTTCAGGGACAAGCGGCTGAATGCCGACAGATTCTCCATCAAAATGGAATTTCAGGAGATGAAAAAAGAAAATCAGGCGACCGAGGTCAGGAATGAGAAGAAGTAGGTTTATTACGTTGTTTATCCCTATTGCGCTGGTCCTGTCAGTTTTGCTGCTTTATCAGCGTTATTCGGCAGTGCGGGCCGAGATAGCATCAGTCATTGATGAAAGGACCATGAAGGAGCGCACCCTCAGGAAAATGCTTTCTATAATTGCTGAAAAACCGGCGCTGGAAAAAAACCTCGCAGCCCTGAAGCACACGCGCACGGAAGAAAATGCAAAACTTACTGAAGGTCAGACTGTCTCTATCGTGGCAGCAGCTCTTCAGAATGCTGTAAAGGCCGCGGTGACGGCAAAAGGCGGAACCATATCCAGCGAGCGGACAGGAAAGGTTGAAACTTTTAGCAGCTTTAAAATTGTCAACGTGACCATTGATGCTGCAGTGCCTGACGTTAGGGCGCTTGCCGATATTCTATACGCATTGGAAACCCGCACTCCCTATATAGTCCTCCCCAGCCTCGACGTGAGAATAAGAAATACAAAAAATCCGAAGGAACTTTCCGTCAAGCTCGATGCCGCTGCCATCTCAAATCCTCGTGAAGCTGACAAGGATTTACAGAATACCGACGAAGACTCAGAGTAGTCTTAGGCTGGAAAGATAATTCCGGTAATTTCCCAGTATCTCCTCCCGGCTGTCTCCCCCGAACTTTTCGAACATGGCATCAGCAAGAACCAGGGCCATCATGGCTTCTCCCACGACCGCCGCCGCCGGGACAGCGCAAACATCAGACCGCTCATACGCAGCGGAAACAGCCTTCCTGGTCTTCATATCGATCGACCGCAACGGTTTGCGAAGTGTCGGAATCGGCTTCATCGCGGCCCTGAGAACAACCGGCATGCCGTTTGAAATCCCACCCTCAATACCTCCGGCATTATTGGTCTTCCGGTAAAAACCACTTGGCTGTCCCTTATCTTTCAACTTCAGACTGCTGAAAAAGATTTCGTCCATGATCTCGGAACCGCCAAGGGTCGCAGCTTCAAAACCTCTGCCTATCTCAACGCCCTTGATCGCCTGAATGCTCATCACCGCCTGTGCGAGCCTGCCGTCGAGTTTCCTGTCCCACTGGACATGGCTTCCAAGGCCAACCGGCACCCCCACGGCAAAAACCTCAAAAATTCCGCCTAATGAATTGCCATCTTTAGCCGACCTGTCGATCAGATCGACCATCCCCTTAGAGGCATCATCATCAGGGCACCTGACAGGAGATTTTTCCGCCCTGCAGAAGAGATCCAAAAGATGTTTTTCCTTTAACTTCCTGCCTTCGGCTTCAGACTTCTGACTTCCTATCTGAACGACATAACTTCCAATAAAAATATTAAATTCAGAAAGCATACGTTTCGCAATGGAGCCCAGCGCCACCCTCATGGCGGTCTCTCGTGCGCTTGACCGCTCAAGAATATCGCGCACATCACCGGTTGCGTATTTAAGAGCGCCCGCAAGGTCAGCATGACCGGGTCTCGGTCTCACGACAGGCTCTATAGACCCCTGGTCTTTTTCTTCAACCGACATCCCCTTCTGCCAGTTGTTCCAATCCCTGTTTTCTATCAGGAGAGAAATCGGAGAACCAAGGGTCCTTCCCCATCTCACTCCTGAAAGGATCTCGGCGTGATCTAATTCTATCTGCATCCGGCCCCCACGACCATAGCCCCCCTGCCTCCGCCTGAGATCCTTGTCTATATCCTCAGATGAAAGTGAAAACCCGGAGGGAACGCCCTCCATGGTACCGACAAGGGCCCTGCCATGAGATTCGCCTGCTGTAAGAATTTTTATAGTATGCATAGTTGAATTGCTATGAAGTATGGGGAAAAAGAGGGAATGTCGCGATTAACATTCCCTCTTTCAATATGAAATATTATTTCAGATCTGCAAAATTAACAACTTTTGGCGTGATAAAAATCAGCACCTCAGTTGTTGTAAGCTGGTCGCGGTCTCTTTTGAACAGCAATCCAACCAGCGGCAATTTGGATAATCCTGGTATCCCTTCCACTCTGTCTATCTCGCTTTTCTTGAAAATGCCGCCAATAACAACAGTATCAGCATCATTTACCAGAACAGAAGTCTTTACGGTATTTTTAAGGATATCCACGCCGCCGGCCGTCGGTGTCCCTGGCTCGTCTTTTGTAATATCAAGGTCCATAAAGATCGCTCCGCCGGGCGCAATACGCGGCTTGACAGTCAGAGACAGCAGCGCATCAATTGCCTTAAACTCGATTTTATCAGCAGTAGCAGTTGGGACATAAATGGTCCGGCCCTGAGTTATTTTTGCCTCCTGATTATTCATGGTCATGATTCTCGGGTTGGATAAGACCTTTCCGTTATTGGAATTTTCAATTGCAGTCAGCTGCATATTCAACGTAAAATTAGCGGCTTTGCTGACGTATCCGAGGCCGAATAATCCTCCGGAGCCTACGGCGGCAGCAGCCGGAAAATCAACAATATTGTTCAGCAGAAGACTGCCCTGCCCCGGCGTCTGGAAGGATGTGTCCCAGGATATACCAATTTCGTTCAGATAATCTGAATTTATCTCTACAATCTTGGCCTCTATCATCACCTGCCGCGCCTGCATGTGTTCCTGGTCGATTTCCTTGATAAGAGAGGCGATCATCTCAAGATTCTGCTCAAGATCATTCACGATAATACTGCTGCCGCGTTCATCAAGGGACAAGCTGCCCCGTGAGCTGACAATCTTGGCCTTATCGACAGCCTCTTTAAGTTTATCAAGCAGAGCGTAATTTACCGGGAATATGCGTGTTTTCAGTTCTCCGGCTTCAGATGCCGCCTTTTTCGCCCGGGACAATTCATCGAGTTCCTTGGCAACAATATTGGTAGGAACAATGCGGATAATATTGCCGTCTACAATCCTGGACAATGAAAATGTTCTAAGGACAACCTCTAGGGCCTGGTCCCACGGCACATTGATCAGCTTAAGCGTAATCTTTCCCTTTACCTCAGGATGCACTACAATATTGTATCCGCTGATGTCCCCAAGAAGCCTGAATATTGGAATTATGTCAGCATCCTGGAAATCAAGCGATATCTTTTTGCCTTCATATTTGCCCTCCGTAAGCGGACTTACCACAGGCTCCGGCCTGGCTGCTCCATTTGGGGCTGCAGCCACCGGAACAGACAGCTGCCTCGCGGAGCCATTGACAGCCTGCTTTACTGCCGGAGGTTCTTTGGCTGCCAGGAGCGACACCTCTATGATATTTCCCGTTGCATTAACATCAAAATTAGTTTTTTCCATAAGATCTATAACCAGCCGCAGCTTTTCCTTATGTTTGCCGGCCCTGATACTTTTCAGTGGGGATATGGCCTGATCCGGGATTGAAGTCTTCAATACAACATCAGGGATATCAACAACAATTCTTTCATTTACAGGAAATACATTAGGGATCATGTTCCCATTGCCGGTTATGATGACCTTTACAGCGTCAGCCGCCTTCTTAATGTCAACATTATTTATTTCTGTGGCCTTAACAGATTCGCCATCCGGCTGAGCCGGCTTTTCAAGGGTCTTTTCATCTACGGCAAGGCGTATTACAGGCCTGCGTTCGGAGGCCGTCCCCTCATCAACTGTCCTGGGCCCGGCAACAACAGCCGAAACGTCCTTCTTTATCGTAAGGACAAGTGAATTATCTTTGTATTCAGGAACCAGAGTTGAAGGATTTTGAAGTACGATTTCAAATCTTGCAATGAGCCGGGGAGAATCGATCTGCTGCGGTATAATCTCGGAGATACCACCAATCTTGTCCGATACTATCCTCTCGTTAAAGGTCCCTGTTGTCACGTCGGGGATTTCCACTATGACCCTGTAGGGATCATCCGCATTGAAAAGAGTATAATCAAAGGGATTATTCCCCCTGATGATAAGTCTGTCTTCCTCAATATGTACCGCCGTGATAGCTGAAAGTACAGGACTATCAGCTTCCTTTTTAAACGCATGGGTAGTTGCACACCCAATGAGCACAAAAAAAAGAGTTGCTGATATTATTATCTTTGAAAATCTATTATCTTTCATTCTTCTCCCTCCTTGCGGAGTCTCAGGATAGTTTCTTTTGTTTTAATCCGTCCTATATAGTCCTTGACCTGCTCGCTTATTATCACAGTATCACGGGTAATATCACGAATTTTGCCCCCGTATAATCCAAGGGACATGCCCTTCCTGACAGTGTATGATTTATTGTCGGGAAGTGTGATCATTGCATAATATTGCTGATTATCCCACGCGATGGCTATCAATCTTATATCCTCAACATCAACGTTCTCAACAGGAGATGAACCTATTTTTCGGGGAGGCTTGATCTTCATGGTTTCAGTCAGGGGGAAAAACGGATCTCTTCTGCCCTTTGAATCATAGGCATATACTTCCTTTTCAACCTTGACCTCCTCCGATTGGATCGGAGGCTGCGCCACCGGACCGGCCGGCTGAGCTTTTACGGGCCTTGCCTTTTTTTCAGCAGGCTTTTTGTCAGCGCATGCGCTGAAAACAACGGTCACGGCAAAACAAATCAGTAGCGCAGAATGGGCCTTATAAAATAATCTCATTTTTTCTTCCCTGCCGGGGCTTTTCCTTTTTCGGATTGGGCCTCCGGAGACTCGCCCTCCGGAATCGCTGAAAAGGTTGAAGCTTTGAATGAAACCTGCAGGGTGCTTTCTCCTTTTTCCTTCTTTTGCGACCCAAGCTTCATATCGTTAATATTGACGATTCTGTTGAGTCTTGTCAGGCTGCTCAGAAAGTTACCCAGATTATGATAGGTTCCTGTAACTTCAACAGCAACCGGAATCTCGTAGACAATTCCACTTGGATGGGTTATCTTCTGAGCCGGCTTCCACGATTTAATTTCAAGACCTGATGCAATGCCCATATCGGAAATCTGTTTAAGAAGACTGGTGATTTCCTTCTCTTCAGGGAGCTGTTCCTTCAACTCATTAATCCTGGCGACAAGCCTTTCATTTTCCAGTTTAAGCACTTCAAGCCTGGCTGCTTTTGCCTGACTTGCACCAATTTCACTATTCTGCTTATCTATCCTTCCTTCAAGCACCTTGATCTGTTTCTGTTTCGGACTGACCACAAGAAATAAAACCAGCAACGCTATAATGACAGATGGCAATACACCAATAGGCCCCTTCACATACACAGGCAGAGATCTAATATCCAGCTTTAAGGCCATATTACGATTTCACCTTGAGCACTAATTTAAAGGTATAAATCTGAATACCCGCGGCTTTTGCCTTGGATGCCTCCCTGGCCTGCACTGACTCCTGAAGATACACGTCAGTAAAGATTTTTGAATTTTTCAGGTTATTCACATAATTCACAACATCCGTATTGCTGAACGCCGTACACTCAAGACGTATCTCCGAGCTCTTGACTTCCATGCTGTTCATCCACACGCCGGCCGGAAGTTGCAGGCTGATTTCATCAAGTATTTTGACCGGCCTCGTCTTATTTCTCCCCAACTCTTCAATAATATCTTTTCGCTGCTGAAATGTCCTGTTCAGTCTTTCAAAGTCTTCCACCGCTTTGATCTTTTCTTTTAATTCGCTGATTTTTTTGTCATTTTCCTTTACTCTTGTCTCGCGGTCGGATAAACGGGTGTCAAAAAAATATACGATATAAGCCATTATCGCGCCTGTAACAATTGTAAGAAGAACAGTATATATAAGAAATGCCGGAACAGGTTTCTGTTTCTTTTTCTTTTTCGCTAGTAATAAATTTACCTTAATCATCTGTCGCCTTGTTTCCTAATGGCCAGCCCGACAGCCACTGCCATCATCGGGGCTATTTCTTCTATATAAGCAGCATCAAATTTTTTCGGTATCCTGATATTTCTGAAAGGTTCGGCTATTTTTGTCTCTATGCCAGACCGCTCAGTAATCATCGAAGCAAAATTCCTGATAAGCGAACACCCGCCGCTCAGGATGACCTCAGAGATATCCTCATGGACTGTTGTGCTCCGGTAGTAATCAAAAGAACGGCTGATCTCGCTCAGGATCTCTTCCGAAGCTGATTCGATCACGCCATTTGCATCTTCCTGAGACACATTCTCCACAGTTTCGCCGCGCTTCAGTTTCTCTGCAAGTTCATAGGTAATATTAAATTCTCTCTGCAGGGCCTCTGTATGCAGGTTGCTGCCGAGAGAACTGTCCCTCGTAAAAACGGAAATGCCGCCTTTCAGGATGCTTATATTGATCGTGCTCGCCCCGATGTTGAGCAACGCGATATTTTTGCCGGGCTCGATTTCATAGTTGACTCCAAACATGTTCTCAAGGGCAAAGGAGTCAATATCAACAATGATCGGGTTCAGTCCAGCCTCTTTGACCACCTGAATATACTCATTGATAATGTCCTTCTTGACAGCAACCAGGATCACATCCATCTGGCCAGGTTCATCCTTTGGCCCGATGATCTGAAAATCCAGATTAACATCTTCAATATCAAAAGGGACGTACTGTTCAGCCTCAAACTTGATCGACTCGGAGAGTTCCTCTTCCGACATCTCAGGGAGTGAAATTCTTTTAATAATTACTGATGAGTGACCGGATATGGAAATCGTTGTGTCCTTAACCTTGATCCCTGCTGCCCTTACCATTTCCTTCAAAGAATCAACAAGACGCATGGAATCGATTATAGAACCGTCAACGATAAGTTCAGGAGGAAGTGAATGAAGATGACAAAGCTCAAGCTCATAGCCGCCCTTTGACTCTCTAAGCTTTACCGCTTTGATATAGCTTGAGCCGATATCTAAACCTATTGATCCTTTTCCACCAAAAATTCCATCAAAAAGCATAGGATATGAATACCAGAAAATTAATCTCTTGTCAAGTATTTATTTGTATTTATTTCAGATAGTTCAAACTAATTCTTCAGAAAATGGTTTAACAAATGGCTTTGGCATTACAAATTCAGTATTCTTTCTATGGCGATTTTTGTCTGATTCATAAGCCCAATACCGAACAATTCTCCTGCCGGAGTCTTCATCCGCATGAAAGTGCCTGAAGGCATATCCAACCCGATTTCTCTATCCAAAGCCACACCGTTTCGCGCCTTCCTGCAATCCGGCTCACTTAGAAATATCTCCGGAAGCTCGGATAGCGCCGCATCAATCGATAATACATGAGGCCCTTCAGGCAGCGCGCCATACTGAAGAGTATCAAATGTCGCAGCCCCATCAATGGAAAAATTGCCGATACGCAGCCTGTCAAGAGCTGTAAGATGAGCGCCAGTGCCGAGCATAAGCCCGATATCATCACAAAGCGTCCGTATGTATGTGCCTTTTGAACAGGAAATCGTAAGGTCTATATAGGGTAATGCTACTTCTGTAATCCTGATATCGTAGATCTTAATCTGCCTTTCAGCCCTGTCAACTTCAATGCCTTTTCTCGCCAGTTCATAAAGCGGCCTGCCGTTGATTTTAACAGCTGAGTACATGGGAGGCCGCTGAAGTATCGTACCGATAAATCTATTGGAAACTGCCGAAATATCGTCTCTCGATAGTAACGGTACGCTTCGGGTTTCAATGATCTTGCCATCAGCGTCACAGGTATCCGTCCTTTGGCCAAGTTTCATCCTCGCTGAATATACCTTGTCTTTATCAAGAAGAAACCGGGAAGCTTTTGTTGCCTCATTCAGACAAACCAAAAGAACTCCTGTAGCCATGGGGTCAAGTGTGCCGGTGTGACCGGCTTTTCTGACGCCAAACAGTTTTTTTACTCTTGTAACAGCCTGTTGAGAGGTAATACCTCTTGGCTTGTTAAGATTGATGATGATGTTCATAAATGTTGAAGATTACTGAAATAGCACAAAAAAATCGAAGCCGTACATCGCTTCATTTTATTGCGAGAACTTTCCCGCCTTCCGAGAAGATCGTCTTTATTACAGATAAAAAATCTGCCTTTATTTTAAAACCTGCCGCATTCCTGTGACCGCCGCCGCCATGGGCCTCTGCAATTTTTGCAACATTCGCCTGGCCCTTTGACCTCATGCTCACCTTCCAGAGCCCCTCATCAACTTCCCTGACAAGAACAGAAATCCTGACTATATCGAGCGTCCTCGGTACATTCGCAAAATTTTCCGTATCAGCCTCAGCAGTCCCGGTTTTCAGAAACATGTCCCTGGTAATATACATAACTGCTATCCGGTCCCTTATCTCCAGAGTGCCGAGCGAAAGATTAAGCAGGTCAAAGCGATTTTTCCCCCACCGCTCATAGAGATGCTCCGCTATCATGCCGGGACTGGCTCCTGCCTCCACAAGCTCAGCCGCTACCCTGAGCACATCCGGGCTGGTGTTGCTGTACCTGAAGCTTCCGGTATCAACTGCCATGGCTGTATATAAATTTACAGCCATGGATTTCGTAACAACAATCTTTAAGGCCCGCAATAGATGAAACACCATAAGTCCGGTTGCTGCTGCCCCTCTGTCTATCCAGCGAATATCGCCGAACAATGATTCGGTTTCGTGATGATCAATAACAGCAGATGCATTACATGGCTGTCGCTCCAGTCCTGCCCTCTCCGGGCTGTTGCAATCAAGCAGAACAAGAAGGGTATCCTTATCAGGCATCTTCCCGATGCCTGACTTGATTTTTTTATGCCCGGGCATAAACCGGTAAAATTCAGGCGCCCCTTCCCTGCTGTAGATCAAGACCTTTTTTCCAAGAGATTCAAGCCCTTCAGCAAGGGCAAGGCAGGACCCCAGAGAATCGCCATCGGGGTTGATATGAGCAGCCAGAAGAAAGGCACTTCTGCTCCTAAAGGCTGAAACAAGCTTAGTCGGGACCTTCATCCTCTTTCCTGATCTTCTTAAGGAGACTGTCTATCTTATAGCCATATTCAATGGAAGCGTCCAGACTGAATTCAACGCTCGGAATGAATTTCATTTTGAGTCTTTTTGAAAGCGCTGAACGGATAAACGTTCTGGCATCATTAAGGATCTGAAGAGTCAGGTCCCGCTCCTCTTCCTTGAGGATACTGACAAAAACCCGTGCCATTTTGAGGTCCTCTGTCATTTCAACGCCGGTCACAGTGATAAAGCCGATCCTGGGGTCCTTGAGCCTGTACATAATAATATCAGCGACCTCCTCGCGAATGAGATCACTGACTCTCTGTGAACGTTTATAAGGCAGCATTAATCACCTGATTCATGGAAATCATTCAATGACGGCTTCGTAAAAAGTCCGTATGCTGCGTTGCGCTTCGAAATTCATCACTGCGACGTACCTGCCAGTACGCCTCATTCCTCATTTCTTGCGCGCCTTGCCTCCGGAGCTTTTTACAAACCCATCTCATTTTCAACTTTTTACAAGTCTGTCATTCATAAAATTATCAGACTTCCGTTTCTAAAGATAAACAGAATTCACCCGCCAATCGGATTGAGCGCAGAATTCTGAGGCCCGGCATCAGAGTCTTGTCGCGATTTTTTCTATGATAAAATTCTCAAGTATATCGCCGATCTTCAAGTCATTAAAGTTCTCTATCAGTATACCGCACTCATAGCCTGTCTGAGCTTCTTTCACGTCATCCTTCTGCCTTTTCAGGCTCGCGATCCTGCCTTC
>JAGVHR010000151.1 GCA_020056455.1 Thermodesulfovibrionales bacterium | reverse complement strand
TTCTCAAGCTTCTCGATAATGGTTTTAATCTTTTATTGTAAGTAATCATGGTTGCCTGACGAGTCTTCAAATCCCCCCTGCCCCCCTTTTCTAAAGGGGGGGGTCACACTAAGCATGCCTGATTCATAAGATTTTACCCACACTCTTCCACGATGAGCCTCTTGTTTATATCCGTGACAGAGAGGATTTCAGAAATATCATCAATAATCCATTCCATCTGTTGAGGGAGGGAGCCTAAAGAAACAAACTGAAATACATCTCTCAGGATACCGATTGTTTGAGGGATATTATCATAGGCAAGTTTCCGGTTAACCCCCCCCTCAAAGTCCCCCCCTTGATAAGGGGGGGATGGGTGTGTGTGACGGGTGAGGGCTGCAAATAGTCCGTAAGTTATAGTCTGTGCATACAAGTCTGAAAACTCATCCTCAGTAAGACTGCTGATAAGGTATTCTTTGAAAGCTGCATAGAACCCCTGAATAAACCCCTTGCCTGTCTCTTCCTCTTCCCTTAACTCCTGTGATATAACCTCATCCTTAAGAAACCGTGTTCTTTTGGCAAGCTCTATTGCAAGGGTCTTTGCGTTATAGACTTTCGGAATGGAGAAGAAAAAGAACTTCTCTAAAAGCTGTAGTAGTTCTGCTTCCTTTTCAACAGGCGGTGCGGTTTTCAGCTTATTGAGTATTACAGGCCTGCCGATGATGACTTTATCCGTCAGCTGTCCGTCACGGTAAAGCCTGAACTCAAGGAAATTGGTTAATATCAGGTTCGGGAAGGTATGCAGGTATCTTTTAAGCTGCTCCGTATCCTCTATACGATCAAGGTTTTCAATAGAGGGGTCTTTTGCTTCTATGTATCCTATTATGTGCTGCTTGCCGTCCCATATTCGGAAATCAGGGTTTCCGGCCTCTGTCTTTTTCGGTAGGACAGTTACATGAATCTTTTTCTTGCCGATTGAACTGCAATATTTTTCAAACAGGTCTTTAAGGACGGAATAATAACTTTCTTCCCTCGCATCGCCGCTATTGCTGGTGTCAGCTATCTTTTTTAAGTAGGTCTTGAGCATAAATTAGAATAATTTCCTGAACCCCATGCCGATCTCTTCAAAGCGCCTGTCTGCTGTCAGGGCATCTTTGATGCCTAACTCTTTCATGACGACAAAGGAAGAGAAATCATGGAATGAAATATGAGGTTTGTCTTTATATTTTTTGCTTAATTCCCATGACTTCTGCCACCGGACATTATCAATTTTCTCAATGATTATGCCCCCTACTTTAGAGGCTGTCAGTATCGTATCAAAGAAATTAGTGACACCGGTGAGTTCGGTTCTTGCCCTCAGGAGCGTAATAGACTCAGCAAGAATATAGTCTGAGGTCACAAGCCTTGTCTTGTTAAGAATCAGTTCATTGTAAAAACGAGTGACTTCTTTGTTGTGAGAGTCGTTCTTATGGGCAATGGCCACCCATCCCCAGGTATCAAAGAAGACTTTTCTCATTTCCTGGTTGTTCCATACAGGTACTTGTCGTGATTATCAGCCAGGTCCGTCGGACCTCCCTCGCAGATACCCACAACAGAAAGCAGCAATTTGACTGTTTCATCCTCTTCCGGCAGCTGCTTCTTTTCCTTCCATTCCTTTACAAACTTATCCACAGCCTTCCGGATAATTTCAGCAACAGGCAAGTTCGAGGCTTTATGAATTTTCTCAAGCTCCTCTTTCTGCTCCATCTCAAGAAACATCTGATATCTTACCTTTGACATGGCCACCTCATACACATATCATAATCAGTAAATATGTGTATGTCAATCCGCTGAATTATCACAAAAGGCTTATTCACTCTCTGCAATTATCTTCCCTTCATAGGATATAAGATGTGCAATAACCGGAATACCTGCAGCAATACCTTCGGCATATTCCTTTGCTGCAACGCAGATCTTGGCAAAGAGTTCAACGCTCTGCATTCCGGATTGCGAGTTAATTACATCATAGATCTCACGTGCTGTGTTGAATTCATAAGTTGGATCCAAAAGCCCCGGATAAATGTTGTTCAAAAAATGAGCTGCTTTTTTCAGGTCAATAGCGCCATGCTTCACATGAGTCTGCGGGATGCACATGGCGATCTTCAGCATCTTTGCCCAATGTGCGCATATATGGATTTTCTTGAAATTATGTTTTTTCGCGTCGATAAGGGAAAACTCAACATAGTCTCCCATCATCACATAGGCCTCAACCGGCAAGGCGCCTCTTTCCATATGCGCCCTCTCCGATACCCTCCCGGCAGACAGCACAACTTCTTCGCAACCCATTGCCATTGCTACATCCATTGCAGCGGTAATGCTTGCTGTCCAGGCCTCAGCAGAAAGAGGCCTGACAATGCCTGTGGTGCCGAGTATTGATATGCCATTTAGGATGCCCAGCCGCGCATTGAGAGTCTTTTTTGCCAACTCCTCTCCCTTGGAAACAGAGATAGTGATCTCTATTGTTTGACTGTCAGGCAGCGCATATCTGCCAAGTGCTTCTGTCACAGCTTCCCTGATCATTTTTACCGGGACCGGATTAATGGCAGCCTCTCCGACAGGCACCGCAAGTCCGGGCTTGGTGACCACCCCTACGCCTTTGCCGCCTTTGATGATGACAAGCGGCAGTTGCTCACCGTCTCCCTTTGAGGGAGAGGGATGGGTGAGGGGTAGTATTCTTGCCTCTGCCGCAATTTCAGCGTTGTTCGTCACGTCAGGGTCGTCACCGGCATCCTTAATCACGGATGCCGCAGCAAGCGGATTGCCATCCCGATCGCCGAATGCCGAATGCTGAATATTGAACTTATGTCTGCTTCCATCAGGAAACGGAATTTCAACATCAGCGACCCCAGCCCCTTGCCCCTTTATCAGTATTATCACAGCTGCCTTTGCAGCAGCAGCTGCGCATGCGCCGGTTGTATATCCTGACCTCAATTTATTATTTTTCGATGCCAACTCTTGCGCTGACTCCTTTGCTGCTGTAATGCCTGATCTCCCGCATCTCTGTGACAAGGTCAGCTGCTTTGAGTACTTTTTCATCAGCGTATCGTCCGGTGATGACAAGCTCGAGCTGCGCAGGCTTGCTGCCGATCAATTCCAGAATTTCATCAACCCCGATCAGGCCTCGCTGGACAGCAACATTTGCCTCATCAAGGATGACAAGATCATATTTTTTTGACGATATTGCCTCCCGGACTTCCTGCAATCCCTTCAGCGCTGCTGCGATATCAGAGGAATTTGCCTTGCGGTTCAGAATAAAACCTTTGCCGTACTGATTTATCGTGATCAGATCTTCAAACCGTTCGAGCGCCTTGTGCTCACTGCATCTCTGTTTTTTGATGAACTGCGCAATGAAGACCCTGAGTCCTGCTCCTGCAGCGCGAAGGGCAAGTCCGAGTGCAGCAGTGGTCTTGCCCCTGCCGTTGCCGGTATAGACCTGCACGTATCCTCTACGCATTATTTTCACCGAGCACCCTGAGGATTTCCCTCCTGGCCTCGCCGATGGTAAGGGGGACCTTTTTAAAAGAGACCTTGTCCTCATGCTTGAGCCTGTAGATCATCTCCGCTATATGAGGCAGTCTGAGTTTGACCTGGGCCATCTCAAGCGGCGCTGTGAAGACCTCTTCAGGAACGCCTCCCCGCACAATGCTTCCCTTGCTCAGTATATACAGCCTGTCAAGGAAGAGAGGCACCAGGTCCACGCTATGTGTAGCCATGACTATTGTAACGCCTTTGTCCCTATTCAATTTTGTGAGAAGGTCCATCATTTTATATTCGCCCATAGGGTCCAATCCGGCTGTAGGCTCGTCAAGCAGCAGTATCTCATGCCCCATAGCTAAAAGCCCGGCTATGCATATCCTTTTTTTCTGGCCAAAACTGAGGTTATGAATGGCCTTGTTTGCAGAGCCTTCCATATCCACATCCCTGAGTGCAGGCAGGACCAACTCCCTGACGTCTTTTTCTGCAAACCCCATATTCAGGGGGCCGAAGGCCACATCTTCAAACACGGTTGGCGCAAAAAGCTGATCATCGGGGTTCTGAAAAACCAGCCCGACCTTGCGGTAGATCTCCCTGGACGACAGTTTGCGGATATCCGAGCCATCAAGCAGAATACTGCCGCGAAAGTCTTTCAGCAATCCGTCCATAAGCCTGAGCAGCGTTGTTTTGCCGGAGCCATTCGATCCGAGCAAGCCTGCAAACTCGCCTTTTTTTACTGAGAAATCCACTCCTGACATTGCCATAGTGCCGTCAGGATAGGTAAAGGAGTCTATACGAACAGAAAGTCTTGTCACAGATTCCATATTATACCCATGATTACCACAAAGAAAAGCGAGAATAAGACCTCTGCAAGTCTGAGCGGCCTCTGCTTTAAAAGCGGCAGGCTGCCGTCATATCCGCGCTGTATCATGGCTGTTGCGGTATTCTGGCTGCTGTCAAAAGCCTTGATCGCGAGAGACCCGGCCAACACACCGAAAGAACTGAGACCCCGCCTTATGCTCGAATAGCCGAGACGGTTCTTCTGCGCGTTATAAATCACGAGGGCGTCTTCCGAAAGTACAAAAATATAACGGTATGCGAACATGAGTATTTCAATGAGACCCCTTGGAATTCTCAACCAGGACAGGGCAGACATAAGTTCAGTAAAAGGCGTGGAAAATCCCAGCAGGGCCAGCACAGAGACTGCACCTAAAATTCTGCTGCTGATCTGCAAACCATCCATAAGCCCATCTTTGTGGCCTGTTATCGTCATACCCCAGGGATTTATGGAAAACATGGCATCCTGACCTGAAAACAGGAATTTAATCATGATGACAACAAACGCGATAAGCACAGGCTCTGAGAACCTCAGAAAAAACACTTTTGGTCTGACCTTGATCCCCATGCATAAAACAAGGCTGATACACAGTGTAAACAGGGGGAACGCAAGGCCTTTATAACTCAATACCATTGCCAGAACAAGCAGGCTGACGCTGAGTTTTACCCTGGCATCAACCCTTGAGAGCAGATGGTCATTTTTGGGATGCTCGCTAAAGACTTCCATTTGGGCGCCGCTGTTTCCTGTCTCCTGTCAGTTCCTTCCAGTAATACCCTGCAGCAAAACCTCCTATAGCCCCTGCCAGAAGAAACACGAACAGGAGGAGGTC
This sequence comes from Thermodesulfovibrionales bacterium, assembly GCA_020056455.1. Lineage (GTDB taxonomy): Bacteria > Nitrospirota > Thermodesulfovibrionia > Thermodesulfovibrionales > UBA6898 > UBA6898. Next base: position 26,410 of record JAGVHR010000151.1, on the reverse strand, counting down.
TCCCTGATCAGTGTTGATGAACGGCTCTCTTGCTTCTCTGCCATGTTCTCTTGCGTATTTTTCTATGACGGACTCGTCAACACCCGGCCATTTTTCAGCTGCAAGAGCGGCAGCGAACAGTGAACAGAGAACAGTGCATAGTATAAAAACCGTAATAAGAAAGACACTGAATCGTATTTTCATCCTGTCACCTCCTCGTGCTTCAGCACCCGCATTTTCACAAGAAGGTCCGGCCGCTTTTTGTAAAGCAGGACAACCATTCCTGCTGTCATGGCCCCTTCGAGTATCCCAAGGGGCAACTGCGTTGGTATGAAGGCAAGGAGTACCTTCCAGAAGAGCGGCAGAAATGGAGAATCTCCCTTAATGCCTGAGGCAAGCTCGACAGAGGTTGTCATATAGGTGGCCCAGTCTGCGGACAGTCCTGCCATGAAACCGGCAATCCAAAGGCCGGCTTTTAATGCCCGCAGGCCTCTAAAGACGCAATATCCTGCAAATGAACCCATCACCCCCATTGATATTATATCCGCACCCCAGGTGGTCAGTCCGCCGTGGGCAAGAAAGAGCGCCTGAAGGAGCAGGGCCACGGCTGTTATCAGTATACTGATGGCAGGGCCAACGAGAATCCCTGATATGCCTGTGCCGCACGGGTGGGAGCATGTTCCTGCAGTCGGCACAGGAATCGGCATGCAGGAGATGATGAATACAACAGCAGCCATCAGGCCGACAAGCGGTTTAAAGGAAAGATCAACAGATGACTCTTTTTTGAGCTTATAAAGCCCCCATGCGACAAACGGGACAGCCAGCAAAGACCAGAGCAACGCCCAGTTAAAAGGCAGTATACCCTCTGAGATATGCATGGCATGAGCAGCAGAGGCAGTAAAGAGTAAAGAGCAAAGAGTAAAGAGTGAAATAGCAAGTCTGTTTTTCATGCTTCTGCCGCTATCTTCAATAATGCGTTTACGATTGCGACAGCAACAGGCGTGCCGCCTTTTCTGGAAAGATTCGTGATGAACGGGAACTGCTGGGTCGCAAGCAGCGCCTTTGATTCAAGCGCCTTCACAAAACCTACAGGCACACCAACGACTAAAAGACTGTGATCAGTAACGAGTGACGAGTAACGAGGCTCATTCATAAGTTCAATGACCTTAAGCAGAGCGGTTGGGGCATTGCCGATGGCAATAATTCCGATGTTTTCAGCAAGCCCTTTTTCCATCGCAATTTCAGAGCGGGTCCTGCCGGTCTCTTCAGAGATCCTCACAACCTCTTCATCTGTGATATTACAGATCACCTTTCCGCCCCATCTGCTCATAAGCTTCTTATTGATTCCTGCCTTTACCATCTCTATATCGGTCAGAATATTTTTGCCTGCCCTGATCGCTTCGATGCCGGCTCTTATCGCATCCGGATGAAAAGTGAGTGTGTTTTTGAATTCAAGATCAGCTGTAGAGTGAATCACCCTCTTTATGATCGGCAACTGCTCAGCAGGCAGCTCGCTCAGATCAGTCTCTTCAGAGATGATCTCGAAGCTACGTTTTTCGATATCAAGCGGAGCTGCAAATTTTGCGCTCTGTATGCGTTCTATTACAATATCCACAAGTTTGCTATGTACGCCAAGAGGTTCGGTATAAACCAATTCTACATCAGGAAATTGGCTGCGCGCCTTGTCGACTATTTCCGGTATGTCTTTTGTAACATGCATGCCTGAACTCAGAAAGTAGGGATGTGCGATGATCTTTGTTGCCCCCTCTTCAATGCTCTGCCTTATCGCAGTCATGATGTCAGGCTTGCCGAATTCGAGGTATGCGGACCTTACGCAGGCATCAGAACAATCAGGGTGGATCGCGTTATGCAGCAGTTTCCCGACAATATCTATATTGTTTGCCTCTTTTTTTGGGCTTCCGTGTCCGATGAGAATGATATGTTCCATATGTATTGTTACCTTTCCCTCCTGCATGAACTGATTAATGCTCCTGCTATGCAGGGGTTGCTGCCGAAATGGAGATGGACATAACTTGCAAGGGTTTTTTTATGCGTATACCCTTCTGCTGATAGCATATCTCCTGAGCTGCCTTTAACAGAATAAGAGCGATTAACATCCTGAGCCTGTCCCTCCATAATCTCAGAATAGTGGAATTCATGTCCCCTTGCAACACTATTAACGCTGCCAATGAGGCAGTTGCCGGTCAGGCCTATCTCACGATATCCGAGACGCGACCTGCTTTTTTTCATTACAGTCTCAAAGGGAAAGATTCCGGACATCTCATATGCCTCGTTTTCAGTTGTTCGGATCCCTTTTGAAAGATACATCAGCCCTCCGCATTCCGCATATATTGCGCCATCTGATTCAGCCCAATCCCTGACAGACTTCAGCATGGATCTGTTTAAGGAGAGCTGTTCAGCATGAAGCTCAGGATACCCTCCCCCGATATAGACGCCGTGAATATCTGGAGGCAGGTGCTTGTCTGCAAGAGGACTAAAGAAGGCCAACTCTGCACCTGCCTCTTTCAGGAGGTCAAGATTGTCTTCATAATAAAAGCAGAAGGCCCTGTCACGCGCTACGGCGAGTTTGATAAGTTTTGATTTACTCATAGTGCCAGGAATAAAGCCACCTGAATCACCCGCCCCTTCATCCCCTCCCCTCAAGGGAGGGGAACTACATAATACATCCTCGCCCCTGGAGTGAGAGGACTGAGGAGAGGGGGAGGTCTGATTGCAGATCCACTCTATATCAATATATTTCGCTACAGCATCCGCAAGTCTGTCAATGTTTTCCCCTGCAATTGGATTGTCCTCTGCAGTTGTCAGCCCAAGATGTCTGTGAGGTATTTCAAAGTTCAGATCTCTTGGCAGATAGCCGAGCGCCGGCATGTCTGTAACACTTTCCCTGAGCCGCTTAAAGTGGCTTTCAGATGCAACACGGTTAAAGATAACACCGGCAAAACGAGGGGCCGAATCCATATCTCTTATCCCTTTAACTATGGCCCCTGCGGTTTCTGCCATGCCATAGGCATCAACCACAAGAACAACAGGGATATCGAGACATCCGGCAAGCGCAGCAGTACTCAGGCCGCCGTCATATAGTCCCATGACTCCTTCGACCACAGAAATATCAGCATCAGTCGAATGCCTTCTGAAACATTTTTTCACATAATCTTCCCCGCACATCCAGAGGTCCAGGTTCCTTGACGGCCTGCCTGTGACAAGCCGGTGAAGACCTGCATCAATAAAGTCAGGGCCTGACTTGAAGGGCTGAACAATGAGCTTCCTTTTTTTTAATGCAGCCATCAGGCCAAGCGTTACTGTTGTTTTGCCGCAGCCGCTGTGAGTCCCGGCGATCACAAGGCCTTTCATATTGCTGAAAGCTCCTTTAGAAGGCGTTTGTTTTCTCTGCGGGTCCTTACGGCTATGCGTATATAACTATTGTCAAGACCATGAAAGTCAGAACAGTCCCTGACCAGAATTCCCTTTGCCTCAAGCGTCCTGATCATAGCCTGTGCCCCAGGGACATGGAGCAGATAAAAATTGGCGCTGGAGGGGTACCAGGTTATCCCGAGTCTTTTCAGACCCTTCTCAAGAAACTGCTTTTCCTTTTCCATATTCCTGATCGACGCCTCCTGGTAAGGCCGGTCTGATAGAACAGACCTGACTGCTGCCTGGGCAAGGGTGTTTACTGTCCATGGCTCCCTGTATTTTTCAAGCCCGGCAACAAGATGCTCAGGAACCACTCCAAAGCCGATCCTGAGGCCTGCAAGCGCGTAAAATTTGGTCATGGAACGGATGACAATAAGGCGCGGGTTATTTTTTACCCTTGCAAGGACTGAATCACTGGAGGCGAAATCGATAAAGGCCTCATCAACAATCAGATAACATCCGCATTCCCTTGCAGCATCAGCGATTTTTAATACCTTCCTGTTTTCAAGGAGACGTCCTGTAGGGTTATTTGGATTGCAGAGGAAGGCCATATCGCACTGGGTCATCTTGCGGACAAACAGGTCCGGGTCAATATCGAAATTCTGTTCAGACTTAAGGGGGAGCCTGCTTATTTTTTTAGCCCCTGCTGCGACACACGCCCGTTCGTATTCAGAGAACGTGGGGGCTGTGACGAGGACCCTTGTGGGCTTCAGGCAACGCGGGATCAGGTATATGAGTTCATTGCTGCCGTTGCCGCATATAACAGAATCAGGGTTCACCTTGAAATGCTCTCCAATATGCAGGGAAAGATCTTCAGCAAAAGGCTGCGGATAGTGGGAAATAAGACCCATCTGTCTGCTGATCGCCGCGATAGCTGTTGCAGGTGTCCCAAGGGGGTTTATCGAGGCGCTGAAATCAAGAACTTTTTTTGCCGGGATCCCTGCTTTTTCTGCTGCCCTGTAGATATTGCCTCCATGCCGGGGCATAAGCCGGATCATATGCCGGACCACATGATTGTCCTTAGGCCCAGAACAGCCGCAGCAGCCGTAACAGACAGTACTGAGGCAGTCGCAACAAGGGCCAACGCCTTTTGGGCCGCTGCAAAGTAATCTCCTGTGTCTTCATTCCCTATATAAGGTTTTTCAACCGGCCTTCCGCTATAGCTCGATGGCCCGCCGAGCCGCACGCCAAGTGCCCCGGCCATTGCTGCTTCAGGTATGCCGCTATTGGGGCTCGCATGTTTTCTGCCGTCGCGCCGCATGATCTTAAATGAAGAGCGCGCAGTTGTCAGTGAACAGCCTGCAAAAAAAGATGCTATTACAATAAAGATCCCGCTCAGGCGCGCTGGGATAAAATTGGCTATATCGTCAAGCCTTGCCGCTGCCCAGCCGAGACGCATATATTTTTCATTTTTGTATCCTACCATGGAGTCGAGGGTGTTGATTGCCTTGTAGGCAATGGCCATGGGAAGCCCGCCGATAAGGAGATAGAAAATCGGTGCGATTACGCCGTCAGAGAGGTTTTCCGCAAGCGTCTCGATCGTTGCCCTGAGCATACAATCTTCAGTCAGCTCTGCTGTATCCCGTCCGACTATCATGCTCAGATGTTTCCTGGCATCCTCAATCATGCCTGCCTTTATTGAGTCAATCACCTGTTTTGCTGAAGAGACAAGTTCCCGCAGGGCAATAGTTGTTCCGATAAGATAAATCAGGACCGCTTCGCTGAGAATCAGCAGAAAACCTGACGATGCCTGTTGCAGCAGAACAATGATAAAGAAAGCAATCAGCGCTGATGGAATTACGATAACAGCAACAAGCAGAATCCCTGCAGCCCTTTCCCCTTGTTTTCCAAAGGGTGATGTATGTGTTTTTACGAATACCCTTTGCAGTATCGCTCGCAAAAGATTTTCCATATACGTGATGGCCCTGCCGATGATCCTCACAGGATGCGGAAGCCACATAGGGTCTCCGATGGCCAGATCAAGGGCAAAGGCGGAAATAAGATGACCCGGCCCTATCACGGATTTATCAGCCTTTTTACAAATTCCATGTCAATATTAGCCCTGACCATTTCCGCGAGATTGTCTATGGCCTTTTCCTTCATCCCTGCGTAATCAATAGTAACAGGCAGGCCTTTGAGCCCTTTCCTCTCCCTTATCCTGTTGAGAAGGTCTCTCCTGAACGTATTGTTGTCAAATATCCCGTGCAGATAGGTGCCCCAGCAGTTATTGTTGACAGAGCCGTCCAGAATCAGTGACGAGTGCTGAGTGCTGAGTGCTGGGTTGGATGAAAATCTGGCAATCCTGAACAGACCGATGTCTCCAGTACTCCTGCCCATATGTATTTCGTACCCCTTTAAGCGCTGATAGCTGACGGCTGACAGCTGATGGCTGATATTTTCCATTATTAATTCAGCCTCCACCTGACAAGTGGTTTTTTCTTTTTCGAAAACAGTCTCTATATTCAGAAGCCCGAGACCTTCCACTTCAGTGTGAGAACTCTCAGCGTTATGAGGATCAGATATCCGCGTGCCTAATATCTGGTATCCTCCACACATACCCATGACCTCAATGCCCTTTGCAAAGGCCCTGTTTATGCTCTGATCAAGACCAATCTTCCGTAGAAGCATCAGATCTTTTACAGTATTTTTCGATCCGGGGACAATAACCATATCTGCGTTTTCTATCTCAGCAGGATTAATGGAATAGATGAGTTCCACATCAGGCTCCTGTGCGAGCGGATCAAAATCTGTAAAGTTCGACAGGTATTTTAGACGCACAACAACTATCTTTATGGTTTTTTCTTCTGACTTCTGACTTCTGATTTCTGATTTTACGTATAACGACAGCCCATCCTCTTCCGGCAGACCCATATTGCATACATATGGCAGCACGCCTATGACCGGCTTGCCTGTCTTATCTTTAATCATCTCCAGACCGGGTTTCAGGATCTCCATATCGCCACGGAACTTGTTGATTATGAACCCCCTGATGTGCCTGCTGTCCCTGCCCAGGAGTTTTACAGTGCCGTACAGGGACGCAAACACTCCTCCCTTGTCAATGTCTCCCACGAGGAGCACCGGGGCCTTTGCCATTATCGCAGCAGACATATTCACTATATCAACGTCCATAAGGTTTATTTCCGCCGGGCTCCCGGCGCCTTCCATTATTATCAGGTCATGGGTCTCAGCGAGCCTTTTATAAGATGCGGTTACAGCCTTCCAGGAGTCTTTTTTAAAGGCATAGTATTCCATAGCCTTCATATGCCTGAAAGGCTTGCCGTTTATGATTACCTGCGACCCCATCTCACCCGAGGCCTTCAGAAGTATGGGGTTCATGTCTGTGTGCGGCTCAATCCGGGCTGCCTCAGCCTGCAGGGCCTGGGCCCTGCCGATCTCCCCTCCCTCCCGTGTGATATATGAGTTGAGCGCCATGTTCTGTGCTTTGAAAGGCGCTACCTTTATGCCTTCATCAGCAAAACTCCTGCATAAGGCTGCTGCGATGAGGCTCTTGCCTGCTCCTGAGCCGGTACCCTGAATCATGAGCGCCTTAGCCACACGCACCGCCATTGAGCAGTTTTACAACAGGGTATTTGTCCCAAAACTCAATAACATTAACTGCTGCATAATCCTGTTCGATCCTGAAAATGTTTTCAAGCGGAATGCCCATAATATGGCAGAGGATAAGCCTGTTTACTCCTCCGTGGGCCACAATAGCTATATTGTGGTTGATATGCCTTGCGAGGACCTCTTCGAGGGCATGCACGACTCTGACGCTCACCTCCAGAGTGTTTTCGCCGTTAATCGGGCTGTATTTAAGCGGATTGCCGGCCCAGGCCTCGAATTCAGCAGGATACTTCTCTTTTATTTCAGTAAAAGACATCCCCTCCCATATGCCGAAGCTCCGCTCCCTGAGAGCATGGACCTTTTCAGGGACCAGCCCGTGGGGCGCTGCGATGATCTCTGCGCTCTTTATCGCCCTGCTGAGCGTGGAGCAGTAAACAGCAGCGAATTGAGGCCTGTTGTCCGGCTTTCCTGTGTTGTCAGTGGCAGGGTCTTTATGTATGTCGCGCAGATAGCCGGAATACTTTGGAGCTGTGGAGCAGGACAGATGCTGTGTTACAAAGCCTGCTGCCTCCTGCATCTGCAGCAGACCCTTATCAGAAAGGGCGATATCAATGCTTCCATGATAGCGTTTTGGGCCGCTGCCCTGTGTAGCGCCATGCCTGATCAGATAAAGTGTTGTAACCATATATATCCTGTCAGAATAAAAAATATTTCCGCGATTTCAGTAAGCGCGCCAAAATGATCGCCTGTCAGTCCTCCGAACCTCTTTGTGAGAAAAATTATTGCCAACAGGCAGAAACAATAGAACGCTGCCATGGAAAAGATGAGGAACACGAGACCGCCTGTTGCGGATATTCCCGTGATATTCAATAAAAAGACCGGAACAGCCAACAGAAACACCAGTACTGTTGATTTGATGAGGCTCTTCAGTCCTGCATATTCCATGAATATCCTGCCGAGGCCGTCTTTTCTTGCAGAAGTTCCGTGATACATTGCAGGCGCTGTAATCCATTTGGACAATACCGGCATAAGGAAGAAAAGCGTTAAAACAGCCGGGAGAGGGAAGTCCGTCAGCAGCCTTTGCATCAGAATATACTTAAGGAGAAGTGTCATCACCAGCGCTATGACTCCCATCGCGCCTGTTGCGCTGTCCTTCATCACGAGCAGCCTCTTTGTCCTGTCCTGCTCAGCCTTGCCGGATGACTTGACGGCAAGTCCATCTGCTGTATCAGCGAGACCATCGAGATCAAACCCGCCATTGCTGAGGACCAGGAAGAGCATTGCAAGTCCGGCAGTGATATCAGCAGGGAATACCTGCATAAGCAGCAGAGCAGACACTGCGGTCAGCAGTCCCTGAAAAGCGCCGACCAAAGGGAAGAAGATTGCTGAACCCGCAATCTCTCCTTCAGTGACATCACCGGCAATCTTTAGAGGCACGATCGTCAGAAATTGAAATGCGAGCATCACGCGTCTTATCAATTGATAATCTCGTCAGACACGCCGGCTTCCTGGAAGGTCGCCATCTCTTTGTAGATCTTAAGCCCTGCCTCTATCATCTGCATGGCAAGCGCAGCGCCGGTGCCTTCTCCAAGCCGGAGTCCGAGATCAAGGATGGGGTCCAGTCCCATGGTTTCGAGCATCACACGATGGCCCCTTTCGACTGAATTGTGGGCTGCAAATATATAATCTTTTACAGCCGGCGCGAGGGTGTATGCGATCAGCGCGCCTGCTGTTGATATAAGCCCGTCGATCACAACCGGTATCCTGTTTGCAGCAGCGCCCAGGACCAGCCCTGCAATGCCGCCGATCTCCGCGCCTCCCACCTTGGAAAGCACGTCGAGCGCATCTTTGGGATCAGGTCTGTTGAGCCTGATTGCATCCTCTATTACCCTCACCTTTCGACTGAACGCTTCATCGGATATTCCTGTGCCCTTGCCTGTGACTTCCAAAACAGGAGTCCCGGTGAGCGCTGCTGCAATTGCGCTTGACGGCGTGGTGTTGCCAATGCCCATATCGCCGGTCCCGAAGAGCTTGTAGCCTTTTTTTGTATAGCTGTCAGCCAGTTCAATGCCGGCCTCGATACAGGCGATTGCTTCCTCCCTTGTCATTGCAGGACCTTTTGCAAAGTTCTTTGTGCCGCGCACCACCTTCATGTTTATCAGGCCGTCGGCATTGTCGAAGTCATGATCAACACCAATATCGACAACAACGATCTCTGATCCGGCATGCCGCGCCAGTACATTTATGCCTGCGCCGCCTCTGAGAAAATTGAAGACCATCTGGGCTGTCACTTCCTTTGGATACGCTGAGACGCCCTCGTCCACAATGCCATGGTCTCCGGCAAAGGTGAACATTACCTTCCTGTCGATGACCGGGTCTCTGTTTTCAGTGATGGCAACAAGTCTGGCCGCAAATTCTTCGAGCCTCCCCAGACTCCCGGGAGGTTTGGTAAGGTTATCAAGATGTTTTTGTGCAGTAATGGACCAGGCCGCGCTTATGGGCCTGATAGTCGACAAAGTAGTATCAATACGTCCCATGTTCTACCCCTCCTTGATTTTTAACGGTACACCTGCAATAACGAGATAGACCTGATCAGCTGCTGCTGCAACGCGCTGGTTCAGTGTTCCTGCAAAGTCCCTGAACCTTCGGGCTATTTCGTTCGCAGGAACAATGCCCATGCCCACCTCGTTGGAAACAGTGAAAACTGAACAGTGAACAGTTGCCAGAGAGGAAATAAAGGCTTCCATCTCCTTTTCGACATTCTTATCAGCAAGCATCAGGTTGGAAAGCCAGAGAGTAAGACAGTCGATCAGAACAACGTCATGCGTATTGCTGATTTCAGCAAGAAGCCGGGAAAGGTCTGATGGTTCTTCGAATGTATCCCATCCGCTGTCCCGCTCAGCGCGGTGTTTTTTTATTTTTTCCTGCATCTCAGGGTCAAATGCCTGGGCTGTAGCGATATAGGCCTTTCTGCCTGGAAGAGCAGAAGCCTCTCTGAGGGCAAAAGAGCTTTTGCCGCTCCTTGCGCCGCCGAGGACAAGGACGAGCCTGCCTTTTGCCATTATTTTTTGTCTGAGCCGTTCATGTCGGATTCAAACATGCCCCGAAGTATATCGTTGGCGCAGAACCTGCCGCACATGGTGCAGGAATGCTCGTCGCCGTTGCCCCGCTTTGCTTTTATCTCTTTTGCCCTCTCCGGATCGATGGCAAGAGCAAACTGCGTGTCCCACTTCATGTCGCGTCTTGCCCTGGACATTGCCTTGTCTGCGTGCATGTTCTTATGCTTGATCATGTCACCGACATGGGCTGCGATCCTCGAGGCGATAACGCCTTCGCGCACGTCCTCAGGGAAGGGCAGGCCGAGGTGTTCTGAGGGGGTCACATAACATATAAAATCCGCTCCAAAGGAAGAGGACAGCGCAGCGCCGATTGCTGCGGTGATATGGTCGTATCCCGGCGCAATGTCTGTTGTGATGGGTCCCAGCATGTAGAAAGGCGACTCGCCGCTCATCTTTTTCTCCATGATGATGTTCGCCTCGATCTCGTTGATCGGGATATGCCCCGGTCCCTCCACCATAGTCTGGCAGCCCATCTCCCTGCCTGCCTCAGCAAGTTCACAGTTGATGAGCATTTCCTGTATCTGCACGCGGTCTGAGGCGTCATGGATTGCGCCGGCCCTGAAACCGTTTCCGAGGCTGAGCACTGCGTCATGTTTTTTCATGATCGACGCGACCCTGTCAAAGTGTTCGTAGAGAGGGTTCTCTTTGTTGTTATGTTCCATCCATGCAACCATATACGAGCCGCCCTTTGAAACAAGCCCTCCGTAACGATAGTGCTGTTTCCTGAGCATCTCGACGGTCCTTTTGTTTATGCCGCAGTGGATCGCCATAAAACCCACGCCTTCTTCGCACTGCTTCTCGATCATTTCAAACAGCAGTTCCGGCGGCATATTGACGGCAGCACCGTATTTTTCAATCGCAAGAGCAAAGGCTTCATAGAGCGGGACTGTACCCACAGGCAGGCTGATCGCATCCAGGACAGCCTTCCGGATCCCTTCTATATTGCCGCCGACGCTGAGGTCCATCAGCGTGTCTGCGCCGTAATGCTCTGCAATCCTTGCCTTTTCGACTTCCATTGCAATATCTGCTATTTCAGTGGACGAGCCGATAGAGGCATTCACCTTGGTGCGCAGACCTTTGCCTATGCCCACGATTTTCTTTGTCCTGTTCCTGTTTGAAGGGATGACAATCTTTCCGCTTGCCACCCTCCGCCTTACAATCTCAGTATCGAGTCCTTCTGCTTCCGCAACTGACCTGATTTCCGCTGTAGCCTGACCTGATGCTGCCAATTCCAACTGAGTCATATATTTCCTCCATAAAATAAAAAATCCTCAAGACATGAATCTGCCTTGAGGATTGCACCCTGCTTCTTCATCCTCTCCTTCCTCCCCGGGAAGGTTTCAGTGGTTAGTGTCAGTGGTCAGTAAAACTAATTACTGTCCACTCGTCACTATTCACTATCTCTTACAGGCAGGTCTTCTGGCTCTCCTGACCTTTGCCAGCCTTCCCATTCGGTTGTGAACAGTGGCAAACTACGGCAAAGGCGCTTATCCCGGCATACACCGGGGATCAGGATTACAGCGGCGGGACCGCTCCCGGTTCGGATTGTCTCCTCACGGGATTCCCTCTTATGCCTTTCGGCGCCTGAAAGCGTGCCTTAATTAAAGAACGAAAAGAGATTCTTTGTCAATGTCTGTTTTCCATCGCGAATTCGCTGCGCCTTTGTCGAGTTTATGGATAAAAGACTATAAAGACTACAGAAAAATGCTTGAGAGTCTTTGAAAACAAGGAAGACCTTGACGATCTTACAAAGATACGCTCTGGTATCCCATCCTTTAGAAAATTTGAGGATTTTTTGGCAGACCCAAAATAATGTCGTATGAACTGCTAATTGAACGTCGCGCAGAAAAAGACTTAAAGAAACTGGCTCATCGTGGAAGAGTGTGGGTAAAATCTTATGAATCAGGGCATGCTTAGTGTGCCCCCCCTTTAGAAAAGGGGGGCAGGGGGGATTTGAGGACTCGTCAGGCAACCATGATTACTTACAATAAAAGATTAAAACCATTATCGAGAAGCTTGAGAAACAATATGACTGATGCAGAGAAATTGCCATGGTCGAAAATCAGGAGAAAACAATTAAAAGGATTTCAATTTTACCGGCAGAAGATTATCGGCAATTATATTGCTGATTTCTACTGTCCAATCCCCCTCAGTCCCCCTTTAATAAAGGGGGATTTAGGGGGATTAATAGAAGTTGACGGCGGCCAACATTACAGCGCTGAAGGCGGGGAAAACGATCGCATAAGAGATGCTTATATGACAGGAGCCGGAATAACTGTTATCAGATTTTCAGATAGAGATGTATTGAAGAATCTCAAAGCGGTCCTTGAGGAAATATGGAAGAGATTATGATTATAAAATCCCCCTTCATCCCCCTTTTTCAAAGGGGGAGACAGGAATTAACCCACACTCTTACGCGAAGACCCGCATAATTGATGAGGCCCGGATTCTTCCTGAACTTTTTCCTGCAATAAGAAACCATAGGGTAATGTCAAAAGTTTCATGTTTATGTCACCCTGGGTTTGTCGAAGGGCTGGATTCCCGATTAAGGATTTCGGGAATGACGGACAGGAAAAGAGAGCTTATACACAGACACTATGCAGACTGACACAAATCGTTTTATTTCCTGAACAGCTTTAAATATTCTCCGTAGCTCTCTTTTTCAAGATTTTCCTTTGGGATAAAGCGAAGCGCTGCTGAGTTCATGCAGTAACGAAGGCGCGTAGGTGGAGGTCCGTCATCGAATACATGCCCGAGATGCGAACCCGCAAGCCTGCTCCTCACTTCCGTCCTTTTGAAGAATAATCCCCTATCTTCTTTTTCCAGGATATTTTTTGATTCAAGAGGCTTTGTGAAACTCGGCCAGCCGGTTCCTGAGTCATACTTGTCAATGGAACTAAAGAGCGGCTCGCCGGAAACAATATCAACATAAATGCCCTCTTTTTTGTTGTTCCAGTACTCGTTTTTAAAGGCCGGCTCAGTGCCGTTTTCCTGAGTTACCTTATACTGCATGGGAGTCAATTTTTTCTTTAAATCTTCTTTTGGAGGTTTTACAGACCCTTTGTCCTGTTTTTGGGTATCGAGAGCAACGGTTTTTTCCTTGCCCCAGACTTTTTTCAGAAACTGGTCGCGGCCCGAGTTGAACCTGTAAAATTTGTAACGAACAGGATTTTTCCTGTAGTAGTCCTGATGGTATTCCTCAGCCCTGTAAAATTCAGCGGCAGGCAGTACCTCAGTAACAATAGGCTTGGAAAACCTGCCTGATTTGCTTAGTCCCTGCTTCGAAGCCCCGGCAAGCCTCTTTTGCTCCTCGGAAAGGAAGAAGATTACAGATCGATATTGCGGACCCCGGTCAACGAACTGTCCGCCAGAGTCTGTAGGGTCTATCTGCCTCCAGAATATATCAAGGAGTTGTATGTATGTAATTTTGTCTGGATCATATATTATCTGGACAGCCTCCACATGCCCGGTAACGCCTGATGAAACCTCTTCATATGTCGGATTTTTCCTGGGGCCTCCGGTATAACCGGAAATAACTTCTTTTACCCCTTCGACTTTCTCAAAGGGCGCCTCCATGCACCAAAAACAGCCTCCTGCGAATATCGCGGTCTCGAGTTTTTTTGCCTCGGCATCAAAAGACTGCATAAGAATCACCCCCGCCGGGATAAGTAAATACTGTAGTATTCTGAATAACATATTTTCACCTCATAATCAAACCCTATCACAAAATGGGGTCAAGTCAAAGCAACAAAAACAGCGTGAAAAAACAAGAATCTCTTTAAAACTTTACGTACGTAACTCTATCGTTGCATTCGGCGAGGCAATTCTCAAATCCTTTCAAGGCAACAGGACTTCACTCACAGTTGAATTCGGGCATTGCCGCAAAGGAAGCCTCAAGGGCTGTCAGGATATTGCTGCGAAAGATTTTGTGTGGCGACCCCTGAATGCTGAATTGGTTTTATGCAACGGTTAGGGTTAATTGACCTTCAAACAGACCATCGGGTAATATTTCTGTATGCATTTACACTCGGATTACGTATCCCTCCACCTGCATACGGAATACAGTCTCCTGGACGGGGCAATTCGCATAGAAGATCTGGTACAGCGGGCAAAAGAATTCAGGATGCCTGCCATTGCCATGACTGACCACGGCAACCTCTTTGGGGTTGTTAATTTCTATAAGCAGTGCACCCATGCAGGAATCAAACCTATAATCGGCTGTGAGATGTATGTTGCGCCCGGAAGCCGCTTTGAGAAGGGCGGCTCTGAAAACGATGAATATTCATCCTTCCATCTTGTCCTGCTTGCGCGTGATGATTCAGGGTATAGGAACCTCCTGACCCTTGTGTCCAGGGCCTATCTCGAAGGCTTTTATTACAAGCCCAGGATTGATATGGACCTGCTTGAGCAGTACAGTGGCGGGCTTATCGGTCTTTCTGCCTGCCTCAGGGGTGAAATCCCCTTTTATCTGCAGAAAGGCATGCATGAAAAGGCCCGGGAGCGCGCGCTCGCATACAAACATATCTTTGGACCTGAGAACTATTATTTTGAGATACAGGCCAATGGGCTGCCTGAGCAGGACGAGGTCAACAGACAGCTGATCGAACTCGGCAGGGAACTCCATATCGGCGTAGTTGCAACAAATGACTGTCATTATCTGAAGAAGGAAGACGCCAGGGCGCATGAGGTGCTCCTTTGTATCCAGACAGGCAAGACCATGAAGGACACGACCCGGCTGAAGTTCAGCACGAACGAGTTTTACCTCAAGTCGCCGCAGGAGATGGCAGAGACTTTCAAAGACGTGCCTGAAGCGATCAGAAACTCGATTGTAATAGCCGAAAGATGCAATCTTGAGCTAAAACACAAGAATCTTCTTCCCCAGTTTAAGACTGAAAACGGTGAAGATACGGTAGTTTTTCTCTCGCGGCTTGCCCATGAGGGCCTGGAGCGCAAGATCGGCAGGGAAGCGCCTCAGAAATATCAGGACAGACTCATTGGCGAGCTGGATATGATCAACAGGATGGGATTTACTTCGTATTTCCTGATCGTCTGGGATTTTATCCATCATGCAAAGAGTAAAGGCATCCCTGTGGGGCCGGGCAGAGGATCTGCCGCAGGCAGTCTTGTTTCGTATTGTCTCGATATTACTGAGATAGATCCGCTCAAGTACAACCTTCTCTTTGAAAGGTTCCTGAACCCCGACAGGGTCAGCATGCCTGATATTGACGTTGACTTCTGTCAGGACAGAAGGCAGGAGGTCATCAATTACGTTTCAGGAAAATACGGCCAGGACCATGTTGCCCAGATCATCACTTTCGGGACCATGAAGGCAAAGGCCGCGATCCGTGATGTGGGCCGCGCTATGGATATTGCCTATGCAGAGGTCGACAGAATAGCCAAGCTCGTTCCCAATGACCTCGGTATTACGCTCGAAGAAGCTCTGAAAAAGGAACCTCAGCTGAAGCAGGCCTATGATACTGATGATGTCGTAAAAGGACTGCTTGATATCGCAATGCGACTTGAAGGCCTCAACAGGCACGCATCCACGCATGCTGCAGGCGTTGTCATATCACCTGAGCCGCTTACCAACTTTGCGCCTCTTTACAGAAATCCCTCTGATGAGAGTATCGTTACCCAGTTTGAGATGAAGGCCCTTGAAAAGGTCGGACTTCTTAAATTCGATTTTCTCGGCCTCAAGACCCTTACGGTAATTGAAAAGACCCTTGCGTATATCAGGCAGGGAGGAAACGAGCTGAAACTCGAAACAGTCCCCATTGATGACCGCCAGACCTATGAACTGCTCAGCTCAGGGCAGACAGCAGGAGTTTTTCAGCTTGAAAGCGACGGTATGCGGGACATCCTCGTCAGGATGCAGCCAAACCGTTTTGAGGACCTCATCGCTCTGGTGGCGCTCTACCGGCCAGGGCCTATGCAGTGGATTGATGACTTCATCAAGAGGAAAAAGGGAGAAACAAAGGTCGCCTATATAATGCCCCAGCTCAGGGAGATCCTTGACGAGACCTATGGCGTAATCCTGTACCAGGAACAGGTAATGCTGATTGCCAACAGGATTGCCAACTTTTCAATGGGTCAGGCAGATATCCTCAGAAAGGCAATGGGGAAAAAGGACGTCGCTGAAATGGAAAAGCAAAAGGAGGTCTTTATCAGGGGGGCTGTTGACAACGGCATTACTGAAAAAAAGGCAGGAAGGCTTTTTGATGTGATGGCCCCTTTTGCGCTTTATGGCTTCAACAAGTCCCATTCAGCGGCCTATGCCTTTATTGCCTATCAGACGGCATATCTCAAGGCCCATTTCCCTGTGGAGTTTATGGCAGCCACCCTGACGCTCGATATGAGCGACTCCGACAAGATCGTCAAGTCCATCAACGAGTGCCGGAAGATGAAGCTCGAGATGCTTCCCCCTGATATCAACCTGTCGGGGAGGGAGTTCAGGGTGATCGGCAACTCCATACGCTTTGGCCTTGAGGCGGTCAAGGGCGTGGGGGGCGCTGCGATAGAGTCAGTGCTTGAGGTAAGGGACAGGGAAGGCCCCTTCATGTCGATTGCAGACCTTATCAGGAGGGCTGATACCAGGAAGGTAAACAAAAAGGTGCTCGAAGGGCTGGTGAAGGCAGGCGCCTTTGATTCGCTTGATATTACCCGCGCTGCTGCCATGGACGCGATTCCCGATCTTCTGAACCCAGGCGGGAAATCTTTCAGGAATGCGGACCAGGTGAGCATGTTTGAAGATATCCTTCAGGAGCCTGAAGTCAAAGGTTGCGAATGGGACGAGGCAGAGCTTCTGAAAAATGAGAAGGAGGCCCTGGGTTTCTATATTACAGGCCATCCCCTGACTAAATTCAGCGCGCTGCTTTCGCGGCTGAAGGCAAAGAAGACCGGCGCGCTCGAAGAGGCAGCGGACAAGGCAGAGGTACTGCTCGGGGGTATCCTGCGAACGGTCCGCAAGAAAAACGTAAAATCCTCCGGTGAGCTTATGGCCTATCTGACCGTTGAGGATGATGAGGGCAGTGTTGAAGTGATCGTCTTTTCATCTTTGTACAAGACAGTATTCGAGCTTCTCAGAAAGGACGAGGTCGTTTTGATAAAAGGGAGCATTGACAGGGACGAAAAAGGCGTGAGGGTGCGTGCGCTCGAGATATCGGACCTTGAAGATTCAGGCAGAAAGAGCGTGAAGAAAGTTGAAATATTTCTGCAGGATTCACCGGGAAGCAGCGAGGACCTGCAGAACATCCGGTCGGCTGTGATGAAATATCCCGGCGATTGTCAGCTTTACCTCAGGATCAGAAGCAGCGGGTCCCAGACCCTGATAGCTTCAGGCATAACGATCAAGCCTGATAACGCGCTGCTCAGCAGACTGGAGACTATGGTTGGAAAAGGAGCTGTTACAGTCGCATGATTAAATACTATCTTGATTTTGAAAAACCGATCGAAGAGCTCGAACTCAAGATGGAGGAGTTGAAGAGACTCTCTGACGGCAAGGACATCAACCTCTCCGGTGAGATCAAAAAGCTCGACAAGAAGATAAAGGACCTGAGGACGGAGATATACCAGGACCTTACTCCCTGGCAGAAGACGCTTATTGCCCGGCACCCTGACAGGCCATACACGCTTGACTATATCGGTCTTATGACTGAGGAGTTTGTCGAACTGCACGGTGACAGGAGATTTGCTGATGACAAGGCGATTGTAGGCGGCCTTGCAAGGCTGAAGGGAGGGCTGCCGGTTGTTGTGATAGGCCACCAGAAGGGCCGGGGCACAAAAGAGAGGATACACAGGAACTTCGGGCAGCCGCATCCTGAAGGATACAGAAAGGCCCTGCGCCTGATGCAGATGGCGGAGAAGTTCAAACGGCCTGTCATTACCCTGATAGATACGCCCGGGGCCTATCCCGGCATAGGGGCTGAAGAGCGCGGTCAGGGAGAGGCGATTGCCTCCAATCTTATGCATATGTCGCGGCTGAGGGTGCCGGTTGTATCTGTGGTCATCGGGGAAGGAGGCAGCGGCGGCGCCCTTGCGCTCAGTGTCTCGGACAGACTTTACATGCTGGAACATTCAGTTTATGCTGTCATTTCTCCTGAAGGCTGTGCTGCCATCCTCTGGAAAAAAAGCGAACTTGGGCAGGAGGATTTCTCACGGGCCGCAGAGGCACTGAAGATGACGGCCCAGGACCTGCTTTCCTTCAGAATCATCGACGAGATAATACCGGAACCCTCAGGAGGCGCTCATCGCGACCCTGAACTGACGGCAAAGAGCATAGCCGATAAGATCACCGAGGCGCTTGAAGACCTCAGGACAAAAGTCCCCGGCAAACTCCTGGAGGACAGGTACAAGCGGCTCAAGAAGATCAGCAGCTTTACTGAAGAGACAAAGGCGGTTTCTGTTTAGAAGGGCTGTATTCTGTTGCAGAAAGCCGGTCTCAGGGCTTTTCTGTTTTGTTGACTTGAATTTCTTATCTCGGATAATATAACCATTCAATGAAAATAGCTATTGGTTCAGACCATGCCGGATTTGGCCTCAAGGAAGAGGTTATTACGATTCTGAAGGGGCTCAGCCTTGAAGTCACTGACTGCGGTACAGACAATACCGAGTCTGTTGATTATCCTGATTTCGGGGAAAAAGTGTCGAAATTGGTCTCCGCAGGACAGGTGGACAAGGGCATTCTTATCTGCGGGACAGGCATTGGAATGTCCATGGTTGCCAATAAGTTTCCGAATGTCAGGGCCGCACTCTGCAACGACCTTTTCTGCGCCAAAATGAGCCGCCTCCATAATGATGCAAATATACTGGTCCTCGGCGGCAGGCTTATTGGCAAGGACCTTGCCGCTGAAATAGTCAGGACCTGGCTCAGTACGCAGTTTGAGGGCAGCAGACACCTGAGAAGGCTGGAAAAAATCAAAATAATAGAGGATATCCTTAAAAGCAATGGAAAATAGAAGCCTGAGAAATACTGACCCTGAAGTCTTTGAAGCCATTGAGCGGGAAAAAAACAGAGAGCATGAAAAAATCCTGCTCATCGCCTCTGAAAACTATGCGAGCCGGGCTGTGCTTGAGGCGCAGGGTTCGATCTTTACGAACAAGTATGCCGAGGGATATCCAACGAAAAGATATTATGGCGGCTGTGAATTTGCCGACATAGTTGAGAACCTTGCGATCAACAGGGCAAAGGGCATTTTTGGCGCTGAGCATGTTAATGTCCAGCCCCATTCCGGCTCGCAGGCCAATATGGCTGTATATTTGTCCATGCTCAAGCCAGGCGATACGATCCTCGGCATGGGCCTCAGCCACGGAGGTCATCTTACCCACGGAGCGCCGGTCAGCTTTTCAGGTCTTCTATACAGGAGCGTCTCCTACGGGGTGAACAAGGATGGAATTATTGATTTTGACGAAGTCAGGAGCCTTGCTATGGAGCATGGCCCCCGCATTATTGTGGTCGGCGCAAGCGCGTATTCCCGTATACTTGATTTCAGGACTTTCTCTGAGATAGCCAAAGAGGTCGGCGCGTATCTTATGGCCGACATCGCCCATATTGCCGGTCTGGTCGCTGCCGGAGTGCATCCGTCGCCTGTCGGCCATGCTGATTTTGTAACATCAACTACCCACAAAACGCTCAGGGGACCGCGGGGCGGCATGATAATGTGCAAGGCTGAATATGCAAAGGCAGTGGACAAAATGATATTTCCCGGCATTCAGGGAGGGCCACTGGTGCATGTGATCGCTGCCAAGGCTGTTGCGTTCAAAGAAGCCATGACCGACGAGTTCAGGGCCTATCAGAATAATGTTGTGGAAAACGCCCGGACCCTTGCAGAGGAGCTTGTCAGGAAGGGCTTCAACATCATCTCCGGGGGTACGGACAACCATCTGATGCTTATTGACCTGAATAATAAAAATATTACAGGCAAGGATGCTGAGATTGCCCTTGATATGGCAGGCATCACTGTAAACAAAAATGCCATTCCTTATGACATGAGGCCGCCGGCTGTTACGAGCGGCATACGGCTCGGTACACCCTGCATTACAACAAGAGGCATGGGAAAGGCTGAGATGGTCGAGATTGCTGATATTATTTCTTCTGTTGTCGAAAACGCCGCAGGCTCAGGCCAGGTGCCGGCAGAGCACAAAAAAAGGGTCATTGCCCTTTGCACCAGATTCCCTGTCTATCAGTGACACACTGAAACAAGCCGCATGAAATGCCCGTTTTGTGAAAGCCAGGAAGACAAGGTCATCGATTCGCGTGTAAGCAGGGAGGGCAATGCCATCCGGCGCAGGCGCGAATGTCTGAAATGCAGCAAAAGGTTCACCTCATACGAGCGCGTGGAGGAACTTACCCCGATGGTCATAAAGAAAGACGGCAGGAGGGAACCCTTTGACAACGGCAAGATCAGAAGCGGTCTTCTCATAGCCTGCAAAAAGCGGCCTGTCGGCACAGACAGGATCGACTGGATTGTAGAGAGCATCGAAAAGAAAGTGGTCGGACTCGGTGAAAAGGAGATTCCGAGTGCATGGATCGGAGAGGAGATCATGTCTGAACTCAAGGAACTCGATAAGGTGGCCTATGTGAGGTTCGCTTCGGTGTACCGCCAGTTCAAGGACATTAATGATCTAATGGACGAAGTAAAGACCCTCTTTGACCACAGGGAAAGACCGACAAATTAAAGCGTTTGGTAATATAAGGGTTTTTAATAAGGGCCCGCTTGACAGGCAATACTGCGGCATGGTATTAAATTACGTTTCAGGTCTCCCAAATTCCCAAGGAGGATATCTTCATAATGGGCATAGCAACGTTTAAGGGCGGGATACATCCGCCTGACAGGAAGGAATTGTCTGCCAACGCTCCCATCATTGATGCAAAAGTCCCAAAAGTCCTTATTATCCCTCTCAGTCAGCATATAGGGGCGCCCTGCAAACCGGTTGTGGCTATCGGTGAGGAAGTAAAAAAAGGACAGGTCATTGGAGAGCCCACAGCCTTTGTTTCATCTCCTGTGCATGCATCAGTATCCGGCAAGGTTATTGCCATAGGTGAATTTCCTAATGCCATGGGAAGGATGGTCAATTCAGTTGTCATAGAAAATGACTTCAAAGAGGAGTGGACAGCCCTCAGGGACAATCCTGATTATTTAGGGCTTTCTGCTGAAGAACTCCGGGAAAAGGTGAAGAGCGCCGGCATTGTAGGTATGGGAGGGGCTGCGTTTCCCACTTCGGTAAAACTGTCCCCTCCCAAGGAAAAACCGATTGACGCAGTGCTTATCAACGGCGCTGAGTGCGAGCCTTATCTGACTGCGGATTACCGGCTGATGCTCGAAAGGCCGAAAGAGGTCATCGAGGGACTCAAGGTACTGATGAAGGTCCTCGGAGTTCAGAAAGGCTATATAGGGATTGAGGACAATAAGCCTGAGGCCATAACAAGGATGCAGGAAGCTGCAAAGGGCGAAGCAAACATCAGCGTAATTACCTGTGAGGTGAAGTATCCCCAGGGGGCTGAAAAGATGCTGATCAAGGCAGTGCTCGGGCGCGAGGTCCCGCCCAGGGCGTTGCCTATGGATGTGGGAGTTGTTGTGCAGAATGTCGGCACAGCGCTGGCGATTTATGAGGCTGCCCGCTATGGCAAGCCATTGATTGAAAGAGTAGTAACAGTGACAGGTGAGGGCATCAGGCAGCCTGGGAATCTTATGGTCAGGCTCGGCAGCAAGGTGGGAGATCTTATAGAAGACTGCGGCGGTTTTAAAAACAGCGTCGGCAAGGTCATCTCAGGAGGCCCTATGATGGGCTTTGCGCTTTCCTCTCTTGATATTGCGGTCACAAAGGGCACCTCGGGCATCCTTGTCATGACTGAAGAGATTCTGGCCCATTCCGGGGAGTTCGGCCCCTGCATGAGGTGCGGCAGATGTATTGATATCTGCCCCATGGGCCTTATGCCTTCTATGCTGAGTGTGCTTTCAGAGAAGGGTCATTATGAGGATGCAAAGGAATATAACCTCTTTGACTGTTTTGAGTGCGGCTCCTGTGCCTTTGTCTGTCCTTCGAAGAGGCCGATCGTCCAGCTCGTCAGATTAGCGAAATCCATGGTCAAGCCGTAAGGAGATAAGATGGAGGCAACGAAAAAAGAACAGTTGATAGTATCTGTTAGTCCGCATGTAAGGAGCGATGAGACTACGAGTCGCATCATGTGGACTGTAAGCATTGCTCTTATGCCGGCTTTTCTCGCAGGCATATGGTTTTTTGGACTCAGGGGGCTTTTTATCACAACGCTCTGCATTTTCAGCTGCCTTGCCTCTGAGCAGCTCTATATGAAGTGGGTAGGCAGAAAGTCTGTTGTCAGCGACGGCAGCGCTGCTTTGACCGGCCTGCTTCTGGGCATGAATATGCCTGCGTCTCTGTGGTCGTTTTCACCTTTTACTGTGCATATCCCGGTCATCGCCTCCTTTGTGGCGATAGTGATAACAAAGCAGCTTTTCGGCGGCCTCGGCTTTAACGTCTTTAACCCGGCGCTTATAGGCAGGGCATTTGCCCTCATATCCTGGCCAAAGGCCATGACTATATGGAATGAGCCTGCAGCCGCTTTCCTTGCACTGGACGCAAAGACCACTGCAACGCCTCTGGGTATATTGAAAGAAGAAGGAGCTGCAAAGCTTATAGAGGTATTCGGGGACAAGATGAACCTTTATATGCATCTGCTGACAGGAAACCGGGCAGGTTCGATCGGTGAAACCTCAGCCATCGCCATATTGATCGGCGGTCTTTTTCTCCTTTACAAGAGATACATAACCTGGCATATCCCGGTTTCCTTTCTTGCGACATCGGCTGTCATAGCCTGGATCTTCGGGGGCAAGGGCGCGCTGTTTGCCGGCGACCCGGTCCTGCACCTTATGAGCGGCGGCATGATGCTTGGCGCATGGTTTATGGCGACTGATTATGTCACTGCCCCTTCCATCAGGAACGGGCAAATACTCTTTGGCATTGGGTGCGGCTTTTTGACCATGATCATCCGGCTTAAAGGAGGCTATCCTGAGGGCGTTATGTTCGCGATACTCATAATGAACTGCTTTGCTCCGCTTATTGACCGGGGTTTCAGGGCAAAGGTCTTCGGCGGGCTGAAGCAGGAAAAGGCAAAGGAGAGCAAATAATGACCGGCAAAGATATTTTCAAGATAACCCTGAACCTGGTTATCATATACGTTATAGGCGGGTTCATACTTGCCTTTGTGTATGCCAATGCTTCGCCCAGGATCTTCAGAAATAACGAGGAGGCGGAAAAGAAGGCCCTGAAACAGCTTATCCCGGATGCGGATGATATTACCAAAATGGGCGACTGGACGATCCACGAAAAGCATGCCAAATATTTTATCGCGAAGAAGGGCGGCGATACTATCGGGTACGTGATCCAGTCCTTTGGAAAAGGATATTCAAGCTATATAAATACATTCGTTGCTGTTGACAAGGATTTCATAGTTCAAAAGATAAGCATACTTTCTCATGGTGAAACGCCCGGATTGGGAGACGAAATCGAACTGGACTATTTCAAGAACCGCCTCAAGGGAAAAGATATGGACCATCTGAAAGTCCTCAAGACCGAGACGACCGAGTATGTTGAGGCCATCTCGGGCGCGACAATTTCAAGCCGCGCAGTGACTGAGGATGCTGTGAAAAACGGCGTAGAATTTCTTATTAAGACAGTCAGGGAAGGAGGCAACGCAGATGTCCGTCACTAATACGATTAACCTCAAGGACCAGTTCCTCAATGGTATTGTCAAGGAAAATACGATATTCAAGCTCGCGCTCAGCCTTTGCCCGTCGATTGCGGTCACGAACAATCTGAAAAACGGGGTTTTTATGGGTCTGGCAGTCCTTTTTGTTCAGGTGATGGTCAACATAACAATCTCGCTCATCAGAAAGGTCATTCAGCCAAAGGTCAGGCTCCCTATCTTCATGCTTGTTATCTCGGGCTGGGTGACGGTCACTTCCATGCTCATGGCGGCTTTTGTCCCTGATGTGTATGCCAAGGTAGGTCTGTATATTCAGCTCATCGTGGCCTTTGCCTCCATCCTTGCACGGGCCGAGATGTTTGCAAGCAAAAACAGCTTCATCCCGTCAATGGTTGACGGCCTTGGCATGGGCGTAGGATTTCTGTTTGCTCTTACGGTCATCAGTTTCTTCAGGGAACTGGTGGGCAAGGGTTCTCTGTGGGGTTTCCCCATTGTCAATACAAAACCGCTTCTTATCCTGGTCCTGCCTGCGGGCGGGTTCTTTGCCGTCGGCATACTGATGGCCCTCTTCAACTGGATTGACCTCCGGTACATGAAGAAGAGCGCGGTTTCGCACTAAAAAGGAGGAACGCATGGAAAGCGAATTCACAAAATATCTTGAACTTATCATCTCCGCGTCGCTTATAAACAATTTTGTTTTTACGCGCTTCCTGGGCCTCTGCATATTTTTCGGCGTGTCGAAGAAGATGGAAACAGCCGTGGGCATGAGCATAACCTTTATAGCTGTCATGATGATCAGCGCTGCGCTCAGCTGGGTGGTCTTTACCAAGATCATGGTGCCGCTTGAGATCACCTTCCTGGAGATAATTGTCTTTATCGGCATCATTGCCGGACTTGTTCAGGCGTCCGATACGATCATGAGAAAAGTGTCCCCGGGACTTTACTATAAACTGGGCATTTATCTTGCGCTGATCTCAACCAACTGCATTATCCTTGCTGTCCCTCTGGTCAGCGCAGGCGAGAAATATTCGTTTCTGCAGAGCATTGCCTTTGGTTTCGGCTCAGGCCTGGGTTTTGCTCTGGCTCTCATTATCATGGCCAGCATCCGCGAGAAGCTTGAGCTTGCGGACGTGCCGGCAGCGTTTAAGGGAATGCCCATGGCGTTTGTTGTGACCGGCCTGATTGCGCTGGCATTTACAGGATTTTCAGGATTGATTACATTATAAGTCCGGCAGGCAGTAAACATTGACGAAGCGTGCCGGTAATGCCGCTCAAAACATACAAGGAGTCAGAAGAATGATGTTCAAAATTTCGAAGATAAAACTGGCAGGAGTGGGTGCTCTTATCCTGATTCTTTTATGTGCCTCTCTGGTCTATGCCGGTGTAGGCGGGGGAATAGAGGCAAAGGAGAAGATCGATATTATCCCTCTTGTCAAGTGGACGATTGTCTTTCTCGCGGGTCTCGGCACGGTCTTTGGCGTGGGCCTGGCGATAGCTGCAAAGAGGTTTGCTGTTCAGATCGACCCGAGGGTTGAGAAGGTCAAGGATGTTCTTGCACACGCGCATTGCGGGGCCTGCGGTTATGCCGGATGCGAGCAATATGCTGAGGCGGTTGTCAATAACCCGGATGTTTCCCCAAACCTCTGCATCCCTGCCGGTGCGAAAGCCGCTGAGGCAGTAGCTCTCATCACAGGCAAGAAAGCTGAGATAAAGGAGCCCATGTTTGCGCGTATCATGTGTCAGGGCGACGCAGGCAAATCCAGAAAGAAGTTCAGGTATGAAGGTGTTCTGGACTGCAGGGCAGCTGTGCTTGCAGGAGGCGGGGACAAGGCCTGTGTTTACGGGTGCCTTGGCTATGGGACCTGTACCAGGGTTTGTCCTTTTGACGCGCTGCATATGGGCAATGACGGTCTTCCGGTCGTTGACATTACAAAATGCACAGGCTGCGGAAAATGCGAGCAGGCCTGTCCAAAGAGGGTAATCGAGGTGCTTCCTGCTTCAAGGATGGTGCTGGTTGCCTGTCATTCCCGCGACAAAGGTGGAGATACGAGAAAGAACTGCGATGTGGGCTGCATTGCCTGCGGCGCATGCGTGAAGGTCTGCCCCTTTGACGCGCCGTCTGTTCAGAATAACTTCTCACGCATAGATATCAGCAAGTGCAAGGTCTGCGGACTCTGTGTGCCGAAGTGTCCTACCAGGGCGATCGTGGATTTTATTCCATCACGGTCCAGGGCATTCATCATGGACAACTGCATTGGCTGCCAGATCTGCGCCAAGGTATGTCCTGTCGATGCGCCGGCGGGTGAGTTGAAGAAGAAACATTCAATTGATCAGGTCAAATGCATCGGCTGCGGCATCTGCACAGCCAAATGTCCGGTCCAGGCTATTGAGGGCACCTTCAATGCCCGGGAAGTCTTTGCAGCGGCTGCGGCAAAGAAAGCGAAACAACCGGCTGCTGCCTGATTCCATGCGCCCCTGAAAAACAGGGGAAGGGCCATATTATTAATCAGTTCATAAGTTTCCGGACAGTTAAAAAATCCCTCCTAACCTCCCTTTGCCAAAGGGAGGAACAATTCCCCTCTTTGGCAAAGAGGGG
>JAGVHR010000217.1 GCA_020056455.1 Thermodesulfovibrionales bacterium | reverse complement strand
ATCGCAGCTGCCTTTGCAGAAGACGGGGAGATCGTTGTTATTAATTGCAGCAGGTCTGTCGACATGGCAGAAGAGCTGAGAGAGGAGCTGTCCGTCTTTAATGATTCCGTTTCCTTCGAACAGGCGGACGTGTCAGATTATGCTCAGACAAAAGGGATGGTAGAAAAAATCGTAAAGAGATGGGGCAGGATCGATGTTCTCGTCAATAATGCGGGTATTGTGAGAGACGGGTTCCTGATGCTCATGTCGGAGAAGGACTGGGGCGACGTTATCAGCACAAACCTGACCGGCGTCTTCAACACCTGCAAGACCGTGTCCGGGCATATGATCGACCGGAGATCAGGCGTCATAATAAATATCTCTTCCCTGAGCGGAGTTACAGGGCTTCCAGGGCAGGCCAACTATTCTGCCTCAAAGGGCGGCGTGATAGCCCTTACAAAGGCCCTCTCAAAGGAGCTCGCTCCTTTCGGGATCAGGGTTAATGCAGTGGCCCCCGGATTGATAGAGACAGAGATAACAGGCTCCATCAGTCAAAAAGGAAAAGACAAATTTCTCGGTGACATTCCGCTGAAAAGGTTCGGAAGGCCGGAGGAGGTCGCGTCCGTTGTAAGATTTCTCGCCTCAGAGGGAGCTTCATATATTACAGGGGAAACCATTTGCGTTACAGGAGGTTTGCATTGATGTCGGAGACTTTCCGGAAACTGAAGGAATTGATGATAGCGCGGCTGAGGCTCACCCTCGGGCCGGAGGATATAACAGAAGCCACAAAGCTCTTCGGCCCTGACGGTCTTGGACTCGATTCCATCGATGTGCTCGAACTGGTTGTGGGGATCAAGAAGGAATTCGGCGTGGAGATCATCGACAGGGAGACTGCAGAAAAGGTCTTCACGTCCGTCGGGGCTATTGCGGAATTCATAGAGGAGAAGAAGTGACAGACGGGTATCCATGTTCCGCGGCCATTCTTCCACACTCCTATCCCTTTGTCCTCATCGACAGGATAATCGAGCGTGAAGCGGGCAAAAGGATCGTCTGCCTGAAAAATGTAACGTTCAACGAGGAGTTTTTCCAGGGACACTTCAGAGACAATCCGGTCATGCCTGGGGCCCTGATTATCGAGGCTATGGCCCAGGCTTCCGGCCTGATTATGGGGAGTGAGCAGCAGGGCGCAGCAGCCTTGCTCAGCAGGGTCAACGACGCTCGCTTCAAGATGCCCGTAAGGCCCGGCGATCAGCTTGTCATCAATTCCGAAGTGATTCAAAAATTCCCGCCGCTGCATGTGTTTAAGGTCACGGCTCAGGTTCAGGACGTGATCGTTGCCGAAGCCGAAATAACCCTCGCCCTTGTGTCGTGATGCACGGCATCGGCGCCGACATAGTCGAAATATCAAGGGTAACAAAATGGATAAACGACAAGGACGCCCTCTCCTTGATTTATACGGAACGTGAGCGGGCTTGTGTCACAAAGCCGGGGCGCGCAGCCTGGGACCTTGCCGCTGCCTTTGCAGTCAAGGAGGCGTTTATGAAGGCGCTGGGCACTGGCTGGGGCGATGGTGTGCAATGGAAGGATATAGAAGTTATTAATGAGAACAAAGGGATTTCCGTGCGCCTTTATAACAGGGCAAAGGAGCTCTGTGGCGACCGGAGGGTTTTTGTAAGCGCGGACTGCGCAGGTACCCTGGCGGTCGCATTGGTAGTTGTCGATGATGGCGCATAGTTCAAAAAGAACGAGCACAGGTCGCAGCGACCCTTCCCTCGAAACCGCCACTGAACCTGCCCCTGTAAATTCAATATTAGGTCCTCTCAAGGTTGATCAATGACGCATGTCACCTGCAACATATGCGGCAGAGACGAGACAGACCCTATAGCTGAGCAGAACAGCCACAGGGTTGTGGGCTGCAAAAATTGCGGACTTGTCTATGTAAACCCGAGGCCTGCGCCTGATGAGCTCATATTGCTCTATAACGACTACCACCAGAGAGGGAGCAAGGACGCGCGCACGTGGTCCTCACTCATGGAGAAAAACTTTACCGGGACTTCGAAGCTCCTTGACAGGATGTTTCCAGGAGGAGGAAGACTCCTTGACATAGGCTGCGGCTACGGCCACTTTGTTGGGCAGATGGCAGGCCTCGGATGGTCCGCCTTCGGCATTGACCCTTCCCCCTCGACTGTTGACTACGCCAGGGGAAAGGGACTGAACGTGTCAAGGACAACCATAGACAAAGCCTCGTTCCCCGAGAGCTCTTTCGATGCGATTACCGCGTTTTACGTACTTGAGCACCTATTCGATCCTTTTTCCGCCCTAAAGAAGATTATTTCGTTGCTCAGGCCTGGGGGAGTTGTTGTCCTCAGGGTCCCTCATACAACGCCGCTGGTGAAATTGCTTGGTTTCTTCAGCATAAGAAACAACCTCTACGACCTGCCTTTTCATCTGTACGATTTTTCTCCGGACACCCTGAGGCAGCTGCTTGAAAAGGCCGGATTCTCCTCTATAAGGGTAGTCCCGGGCTTCCCGACACTTCCGGAGGACTGCCGTGAAAGAGCAGTCTCCTGTATCGCAGGGGCGTCCGCCCGGTTTCTCTTTTCCGTCAGTATGGGACGACTGCTCATGCCCGGGACGAGCAAGACAGCGATAGCCTTCAAGCCGGGGATTCAGGCGAAAACCTCATGATGGAGCGGCTTTTAAGGAAGACAGCCGGGATCATCTTTTCATACCACAGGCTAATAGCCATTGCATTTACGATCATCACTGCTATATCGATCCTGGTAGTCTCCAAGATGGAGATCAAGACAGACATCATCGATGTGCTTCCGAGCGGCAGCGAGGAGGTCGTGAGATTCAAGGATTTTCTGGAAAATTATGGCGCTCTCGACAGGGTCACTGTAGTTATCGAGGCGGAAAAAGGGATGATCGCAGAGCATTTGGATCTTATCGAAAGTCTTGCGGAAATGTTGAAAAAATCTCCTATGGTGGAATATGTGGACTACAGCCCCCTGACCGTCCGGAATGATTTTTTTCTGAAGCATTTTCCGCTTTTCCTGGACAACAGAGGCAGTGCCCAGCTTGCCGGGAGGCTGACTCAGGAAGGGATCAACAGGCAGATGAGGCTAAACCGGCAGACTCTTTACTCTCCTTTCAGCTCACCTGTTGAGACCGAGATGATTTCAAAGGACTCTCTTAAGGTCAGCGAAATCGTTTCAGGCAGTTTCAGACGCTCAGGTAAAGATAATCTCGATATCAGCATGGGATATTATTTTACAAAGGACCAGTCCTCTGCAATCATCTTCTTCAAGCCAAAGGGCAAAAGCAGGGACATGTCTTTCGTAAAGGGCTTTAAAAAAGAGATAGACTCTGTAATCTCATCTGCTTTGGCCGAAAACGGAAACCCGGCCGTCAGGATAGAGCTTGCGGGCAGCCATATCCTGTCTGAAGAGCTAAGGCAGGCCATTCAGCATGATGTGGTCAGCTCCTCCGCAATCTCGATTGTTCTGATCGCTCTGCTGATATGGATTGCATACAGGGTTACTGCCGCGACCCTGGCGATCATAGGCTTTACCCTGCTTTCCTCACTCTCGATGACCTTATCATCCGCATATCTCCTCTTCGGCAGCCTGAATATTGTCACAAGCGTGGTTGTGGCGGTACTGATCGGTCAATATGTGGATTATTCCATCCACCTGGTCAATACGTACGGTGATGAACTGCGTAAAGGCAGCGGCAGTCGTTTGGCAATAGAGGCCGCTCTTGTAAGGACCGGGCCATCCATCATCGCCTCGGCCCTTACAACCTCGCTCTCTTTTCTGAGTATCGTCATAACCAGATTTGAGGGGCTATACGAACTCGGCATAGTCTGCGGAATGGGGGTAATGCTCTGTTTTGCGGCGACCTTGTTAATGATGAGCTCGATTCTTGTCTGGGTCAGCGCGGCCGGCGCCGGAAGGGTTGTAGCTGACAGGGGCGGACCTTCCGGGGTGGAATACCTGATCCGTCTTGTCGTTGGAAGGCCGAAGCAGCTCCTCTTGTCCGCCGGTTTCCTTTCAGTCGTTCTGACGTCAGGCATCTCAATGACCTATTTTGATACAGACCCCGAGCATATAGGGGTAAAGAACAGTCGCTCTTCCGAAACCTTCAAAAAAATAAGGCAGAGGATCGATCAAAGGGCGGAACCTCTCTTTCTTATTGTAAAGGGAAAAGATACGGACACACTTACTCAGGAATTCGATTCAGCGGAGAAACTGGTCCTTCGTATGGAAAAAGATGGACTGGTCGGGTCTCATGATTCTCTTGGCAGTTTTTTCCCGCCGCCCCATATACAGAAGCTTAAATTGGAAGGACTTAGAACGACATTCCCGGATATGACTGCAATGAGCGGCCTTGGTAAGACAATAGCCGGCTCAATGGACAATAACGGCATCTTATATGACCGCGCTCACATAAGCAGGTACGCCGACGGCATCGTCCGGGCCATTGATTATCGCGCTTCCGGCAGTACACCCATGAGCCTGAAGGAGCTCGACAGCGTCTCTGATCCCAGGATGCTTCATTTTTATAACAAGGCGGACAGGTCTATTGCTGCTTACCTCTACCCTCCGGGAAGAGACTGGGACAGGAAAGGCGTCGAGACTATCAAACTCCTTGCGGAATCCGGAAACAGGTATGTAACAGGCAAATCGATCCTGTTTGATGAGATTAAAGCATCGATAATCATGGGCAGCACTTTGGCAACATTAGCTACGCTGCTGCTTAATCTCGGGATTGTCTATATCTTTTTTAAAAAGGTCAGATATGTGCTCCTGGCCATGCTGCCGGTGACTCTTGGCTTCATACTCGTTCCGGGTATCATGGGATACCTCGACGCGCCCTTTAATTTTATCAATGTCGGCGCAATAGCTTTGGTATTCGGTCTCGGCGTGGATTACGGCATTTACGTGATGCAGGCGTATCTGGGACAGGACAAAAAGGACATTGCAGGCGCCCTTCGGGTATCGGGCAAGAATGTCATGATCTGCTCAGGCACTACCCTGGCAGGGTGCGGAAGCCTGATCAGCTCCAGATTTGCAGGCATGGACAGTGTGGGGCTCGTCCTGACAATAGGGACCATTACATGCGCTGCTGCTGCGCTGCTTGTCCTGCCTGCGATTCTGTATATATGGGAAGGCAAATAATTTGAAAGACTACGACGTCATAGTAATAGGCAGCGGTATAGGCGGCCTCGTAAGCGCCGGCATACTGGCTTCCAGCGGCTTGAAGACGCTCGTAATGGAGAAGCACGTTGCACCGGGGGGGTATCTTTCCTCGTTCACGCGAAAGGGATTTACCTTCGATTCAGCGGTGGATTGCATCTCAGGCGTTGCACCCGGACAGTTGCTTCACCGGGTGCTTGAAATGTTAGGCGTTCAGAGCGATCTGCGTTTTCTCCGGGTCGATCCGATCAGGGTCAGCATCTTCCCGGACTTTGAAATTGCCGTCGATGCCGACATGGATACATATAAGGAAAGACTTATCAGCTTATTTCGCGCTGAAGCGTCCTCAGTCAGGAGTTTTTTTGACAGGGCTTGCAACACCTATTCCCAGCTTCAATCAGCGCTCAATGCCATTATTTCGGGCAGTTTTGACCTGGACGCCATTACTGCCGAGGCTCTTCACCTTATGGGCAGGTCATATAAAGAGCTGTTGGATGATTATTTTATAGACTCGCGGCTTAAGGCTGTTCTATCCGACAGGTGCCCTTTTATAGGGCTTCCTCCGTCAAAGGTTTCGGCTGTCACAATGATCAATATGATCATGAGTTACTTCGAGCTGGGCGCCTACAGGCCTGAGGGCGGCTTTCAGAAATTAGCCGATGTGTTTGTCAAGGGCATAAGGAATAAAGGAGGCGAAGCGATCTTCGGCGATGGGGTGAAACACATACTGCTGGACAGAAATAATCTCTGTGCAGGTATAAAAAGTGATAAGGGAGAAGAATATACAGCGCGCCATATTGTGTCCAATGCCGACTTCGATCTCACCTTCAGGGCCCTATTGGGAGGGAAGTACGCTCAACTGGCCGACGAGATGATGCGCCGGCCCGGCCCTTCGACTTCTTTTTTCATCACCTATGCAGGTATCGAGGGAAGTGTGGGAAGGCATTCAAGCATGGGCTGGTATACCTCGTATGATATGGAAAGCTTTTTTGATGCTGCAATGGAGTTTCAGGGGGACTCAACTATAGGCATTACAATTGCGAGTGTAGAGGACAATACACGCGCGCCCAGTGGCTTCAGTACTATGGTACTGCACGAAATGGCAACGGCAGCAGGCGCAGGCGCCGACAAGGCAGCCTGCACGGATAAATCCATACAGAAGGCCGAAAGAATTTTTCCAGGCATAAAGGATAGAATAGTCATACTCGACTCAGCGTCCCCCTCGACCCTGCATCGATATACGGGAAACTGTAAGGGCGCCGCCTTCGGCTGGAGACGGATACCGGGCTTCGGAGGGCCGAAGCGTCATGGAATAAAAAATCTGTATATAGCCGGTCATTGGGGGGACATGGGCGGCGGGGTCCTGGCAGCGGCTTACTCCGGAGCCAAAGCGGCCTCAGAAATACTTTTCAGGGAGGGGATAAGAAGTGTCATCTAAAATATGCGCGGTCATTCCCGCTTATGAAGCCTCGAAGACCGTTGGAGATGTTGTAAGAGGCGCGCTGAAGTATATTCCCAGGGTCATCGTTGCTGACGACGGATCCGGAGATAACACCTCCGGGGTCGCCTCCGCAGCAGGTGCAGACGTTATCAGGATAGATAAAAACAGGGGAAAGGGAAACGCCTTAAAGCTGCTTTTCAAAAAAGCTGTGGAAGAAGGCTACGATGCCGTCATAAGCCTGGACGCGGACGGCCAGCACGCTCCCGAAGAGATACCAGGGTTCCTCGAGGCCCATGCCCTGCATCCTAATGATGTAATAGTTGGTTCGAGGATGCAGGAGAGGGAAAAGATACCGAGGGCCCGCTTTAACTCTATGCATATAGCCAGGTTTTATATCTCCCTGGTCTCCAATCAGTTCGTAGAAGACACCCAGTGCGGGTTCAGGCTCTATCCTCTGTCCCTGATAAAAAAAATACGGCTGATGACAGAGAGATATGTCCCCGAGACCGAATTATTAATGAAGGCCGGAGATATGGGCGCATCGATCAGGTTCGTGAAAATCAGGACCATATACGGCGAAAACGGCAGCCACTTCAGACCTGTGGCAGACATCGCGGATATAACCTCATACGTAATTTCGTATGTTTACGTAAAGTGGCTTATTGAAGGAGCAAGCTCGAAGGGGCCCAATATGTATACCCCTCGGGGACACCTGAGGGACATGATCAGCAGGAACAGGAATATTGACCTCCTTTTCCGGATTTTCACGGTCCTGACGGCAGTGCCGGCAAGCGTTCTTTTCCTCCTGGAGTATACCTTTTTGCGCCCTTTCATCCCCAATAATTTCGCTTCCATCCGGAGGCTCGGCTGCGGCTTCAGCAGAATCACCCTTGCAAGCCATATGCTGCCCGTGGTACTTATTGTTGCCCTGATCGAAAAAACCGCGAACCTGACAGGCATTAGGGTAAATCTCGTTGATAACTTCATTCTGAGATTCTTTCCCTTTTTATGGAAAGTCGAAAAACAGCCTGCGAGGTCTCTTTCAAGATAGTATTTATTCAGAAGCCGACGATTGATAATACTGAAGACTTCGCAGGGGGAGTTGAATGGAAAATTAAAAAGAGCCATATCAAGACCTGTTTCCTTGGACAACCTGAGTATCTGCACATCATCAGATACTCTTTGCAACGAGTGAACTAAGGCCCTTCTATGGCTCCAGAATGCTTAATAAGCTCCGAGCCGGGGTTGATTCAAGCTTTGCGAGGGAGCCGTCCTAAACGATAACATCGGAATCTCCTCCCGTGTTTAACTCCCTAACCGCTCAACTCTCCGGCCCAGAGGTTCCTGGACTCTCTTTCTGATTTCATTGTATCGCTCTATTTAATGACAGTCAACTACTTTTTTTGTTTTTTTTTATTTTTTATGCCCGCCCGTGATTGTCAGGCAAGCAATGCAACTGCTGGTTCATTGTAAAGGAATGCTTACTCTCAGTGTTGTGCCTTTGGCCGGCGCGCCTGATATCGTCACTTCGCCGCCCCAGTGAAAAACCCGTTCCTTTATTCCGATCATCCCTAATGACATGGGGGAAAAGATCTGCTCCTCAGTAATTCCTTTCCCATTGTCTGTTACTGTCAACTCCACGGAATTACCGCTCTGCCGCAGGTCCACCTTCATAGTTGTTGCCTCAGCATGACGCAGGATATTGGTGGCAGCCTCCTGAAAGATCCTGAATATCGTGGTAGCCCGGTCCCTGTCAAGGATGATCCTGGCCGGCTCGGCCCTGACATCACAGGCAATTCCGCTCCTCTCCTTAATATCGTTTGCCTGCCATTGAATCGCAGCTGTAATGCCGAAATGGTCAAGTATGCCTGGTCTCAGTTCAGAAGCTATTTTCTTCACTGTCTGGATGGCGGTATCCGTAATATTGACCATGCTCTTCACTTTTTCAACAATCGGCAGATGGTCAGCATATTTTCTGGTCAGCCAGTGCATGTCCAGGGCCAGTCCTGTCAGCATCTGGCCGAGTTGATCATGTATTTCCCGCGCGATATTCGTTCTCTCTTCTTCCCTTACAGACTGCAAATGGGCAGCGAGATTCCGCAATGCCTCCTGAGACCTCAACAAATCCTCCTCTGCCCTCCTCCTGTCCGAAATATCGCGGATTATCAGGCTGATCCTGCTGTTTCCCCG
This sequence comes from Thermodesulfovibrionales bacterium, assembly GCA_020056455.1. GTDB lineage: Bacteria > Nitrospirota > Thermodesulfovibrionia > Thermodesulfovibrionales > UBA6898 > UBA6898. The sequence goes on along the minus strand of JAGVHR010000217.1, from coordinate 4,089 downwards.
CCTGTCCGTATAAACAACCGAAGCCTGCTCAGCCGGAAATCCCGTCCCGTCCGCGCGCTTCAGAATAACTTCACTCCTGGCCCTGCTCGTATGCCTTCGTTCTTCAGCAAAGACCTGCACCCTGGGCATCTCCAAGTCCATGAGCGCCCCAATGCCCGCAGACAGAAGCCCTTCTTCGGTCATGCCGAACATTCTGCATGCAGCCTGGTTGGCTGCAATAATTCTCCCATCAGTGGCTGCAAGAATAATGGCATCCAGGCTGTTATCAAAAAGCTGACGATACCGTGTTTCGCTCGCCTTCAGAGTGTCTTCAACCGCTCTGCGCTCGCGCCTGACCTCTGCCTCGCGAAGTTCGCGCTCGACTGCCGGGACAAGCCTCTTGAAATTCCCCTTAAGGATATAATCGTGCGCTCCGGCCCTCATTGCCTCAACAGCCACATCCTCGCCTATGTTTCCGGATACAATGATAAAAGGCATGTCATGACCGGATTCTTTGTAAATCTTCAGGGCGTTAAGACCGCTGAACCTCGGCATTGCGTAATCGGAAATAATGACGTCCCAGTCCTGTTTTCTCAAAGCAGTTATCAGCGCTTCAGGAGTGTCAACGCGCTCGGATACAGGCTCATAGCCTCCTTTTCGAAGCTCGCGCTCCAGCAACAGCGCATCGTCCTCCGAATCCTCGATGATTAAAACCCGTAAAGATTTAGGACTGAGTGCTGAGGACTGAGGACTGAGCTGTTTTTCATTACTCATAGCTTCTTCTCTTAGGACTGAGTGCCGAGGACTGAGGACTGAGGAGTCCTTTTCTTCTTTGCCTGTCAACTGATGCACGAAGACCACCGACAATCCTTGCAACCTCTTCAGCAAGTGTAATCAGTCCATCAAAGGATGCCCGACCAATATAACCAATATCCAAAGCCACATCAAGCTGAGACCTGAGTTCTGCGCAGGACGCTTTTGCAGTTGAAAGGAATTGATGAAACTCTCCTCGTCCGCCGCGTTCAAATCCTTCTGCAATATTAGACATAATAGAAACTGCCGCCCTCTGTATATGATTTGAAAGACCAAAATCTTTTGAAAAAGCCCCTTCGCCGGTTATACGATAAATCCTCTTTGTCAGATCCCTTGCTTTCTGCCACGCTATCAAATCCTCAAATCTCTCTATTTTCCCTGTTCCCTCAGTCCTCATCGCTCAGTCCTCAGTCCTTCTGTTGATGTTGTTGCTCAGTCCTCATCGCTCAGTCCTCAGTCCTGTTTATCCTCAGTCCTTCTGTTATGGCGCTTCATTCAGCACCAGCCAGTAAAGCCCGAGGTGATTCACGGCTTCGGCAAACTGGTTGAAATCCACAGGCTTGCGGATATAACTGTTTGCGCCGAGTTTATAGCCGTTAATACGGTCTTTATCCTCATCTGAGGTTGTGAGAATTACAACAGGAAGAAGCTTTGTCCTTTCATCCGTGCGTATGCGGTGCAGCATCTCAAGCCCATCCATTCTCGGCATCTTAAGATCGAGCAAAATAATCTGAGGCATTATGCTCATATCGCGGCCTGAGAATTCGCCGGTGCCGAACAGATAATCAAGCGCCTCGACTCCGTCCTGCGCCACCACCACCTCGTTTGCAATATTGCTTTTTTTCAGCGCCCGCAGTGTAAGCTTCACATCATCAGGATTGTCTTCCACAAGCAGTATGTGTTTTGTTTTCATCCATCCTCCCACAACGATATAGTGCTGAGGACTGAGTAACAAACAATTCTCATTACTCAGTCCTGTTACCCAGTCCTGTTCTCTTCTCTCAGTCCTCAGTCCTCAGTCCTCATTACTCAGTCCTGTTACCCAGTCCTGTTTCTTTTCTCTCAGTCCTCAGTCCTCAGCACTCAGTCCTGTTCTCTTCTCTCAGTCCTGTTTTATAGTGTAAAATACACCGTCGTTCCTTTTCCAATTTCGCTTTCGGCCCATATCTTCCCGCCGTGCTTACTGACAATCTTGTCAACAATAGCCAGCCCAATTCCGAGTCCGGGGAACTCCGAATCCGAATGCAGCCGCTTAAACGGCGCAAAGAGTTTGTCGGCATATGTCATATCAAAACCCGCGCCGTTGTCCCGGACAAAATAAATAATTTCACCACCCCGACCCTTGGCCACCCCTCCTAATTTAGGAGGGGAGTTTTCTGAATCCACAAGCTCCCCTCCTTGGTCAAGGAGGGGATTAAGGGGTGGTTTGCTCTGCATAACTCCCAATTCTATCCTTGCCTTCTCCGTCTTTGATGTAAACTTCCATGCATTGGCAAGTAAATTTTCCATAACTATCCGGAGCATATCAAAATCTCCCAGAACCTTTACTTTTTCGGCTATGATAAATTCCACCTCGCGCATTGGCTGAGATTTTTTTAGTTCGTAGGCTATCACCTCTGCCATATCGCTGAGATCAACTGCTTTCTCCTTGAGTTCACCCTGAGTCAAACGCGACATCGTCAGCAAAGAATCGATCTGCTGAGACATCCTTGTGCTTGCCGCAACAATGCGATTGCAGAAACTCTTTCCGTTTTTGTCGAGCTTTTTTGCATAATCTTCCATGAGCGCCGTAGAAAATCCCTCGATGCTTCTGAGCGGCGCTTTTAGCTCATGGGAAACAGTGTAGGAATATGTCTCAAGGTCGCGATTGAGCATCTGTAATTCAGCCTGTGACTTTTTCAGCGACTCTTCGGCCCGTTTGCGCTCAGCGACTTCGAGACGCAGGTCTTCCATGATATTGAGAGTGGCGCGACGGGAATCACGAAGGGTTTTATTGATTTCCAGCAGTTCAGCGGTGCGCTCGGCCACGCGCTGCTCAAGGGTTCCGTTGAGCTCCCTGAGCTCTTTAGTGCGCTCCTGGACACGTATTTCCAGATCATCATACGCCTTACGCAGCGCCTCTTGGGCCTTCTTGCGGTCGGTGACGTCGCTCACCGCGGAACGGCACAGCGTAAGCTCTCCTGTTTCGTCTTCCACCGCTATGCTTTCTATCAGGGCATGGAAAACAGACCTGTCTTTTTTCCCCACCCTTATCTCACATGTTTGTAAAACCTGTTTGCTCATCACATCAGCAATATGTTCTGTAAATATCTTCCTGTCTTCGGAAAGCACAAAGAGAGAAAACGTCTTGCCGGTTAATAACCGTTTTTCTATACCAAGGAGATTCGCTACTGTGAGGTTTGCTTCACGTATCACGCTGTTGTTATCAAAGATAAAATAGCCGATGGGGGCAAAGTCATACAGGTCTGCATACCTGTTGCGGGACGTTTCCAATTCGGCCTGCGCCATGCGCAACTCCTCATTCTGCATCTCCAGCTCGATCTGATACGTGCCGAGTTCATGGACAAGACGCTTGGTATCAAGGGCAGAGAGGTCTTTTAATCTGCCTTCCTGCTCGCGCAGCTTTTTTTCAGCCTTTTTGCGCAGGGGATCAAGGTCATTTTGCTTCTTTTTCATAAACACCTTTCTTTATCATCTACCAGTCCTGAGTCTACCCGCAGACTACCACTCAAACTCCCCCCCCTTGGTTCACCTACCACCCCGGCCTTTCCGGCTTTTAACTCCCCTCCTTGGTTAAGGAGGGGTTAGGGGTGGTTTGTAAGCCCCTGGTTAAGGCGGATTCTGGAGTTGTTTGCCCACAAGTAAAACTTCTCCTTATTTCTTTTAAAACCCCTTTTGTATTCTCAAACACATCTTTATTTTCAAAACGCAGTACGCGGATATCAAGAGCTTCCAGATACTCTGTTCTTGCTGTGTCGTATTCATACCCATTATCTGTAAAATGTGCAGACCCGTCCAATTCTATACATAGTTTTTCCGATGGACAGTAAAAATCAAGAACATACGGACCAACACTGTGCTGCCTTCTAAACTTTCTATTTTCAAACTGACTGCCCTTTAAAAGAGACCACAATTTGGCTTCAGCAGGAGTCAGGTTGTTTCTGAGGGCTTTCCTGTTTTCTCTCAGATTTTTTATATTGTGAAGACCCTGCGGCAGAGACCGCAGGGCGTCAAAGTCAAACTTCAAACAGCCGAAGCTGTTCAAGGTCTTTCTCTCTTCCTTGATTCTTGATATAT
>JAGVHR010000165.1 GCA_020056455.1 Thermodesulfovibrionales bacterium | reverse complement strand
CCTGGATATTGCTGCGGTCACCAAAGCCGTCTCTTAAGTCGGCTATAGGGTTGCTCTTTTTATTTTCGATCATCCTGCTGTTGCGGTCGAGCAGATCATCGAGTCTGTCTCTTTCAACCGGACCAAGGCGGCCGTCCGCCTTCATCCATGCGTATGTGCCTTTTATATAGTTGAGATTGTCCTGGACCATATCAGCTTCTCTCCTGATGAGTTCACCGGAGCGTACGCCCTGGTCGATCCTTGCCTGCTGGGTGTTGATCCGGTCCCTGATATCATCCGCAAATGAAGTCCCGATCGACAATAAAACCAAGATTCCCAACAATAGCAATAATAATGATTTTTTCTTCATGTTTTTCTCCTGCGCAGTAATCTGGATTGCTTATAATGGCCCTATAAGTGAATTCCAGAGATTATATTATTGCCATACTGCTGCGTTGTCAATAGAAAAGACGCCTTAAAAGGTCACTGCGATTGTGCGGCCTTCGAATTCGACGATCTGCCCCTGGCGTATCTTGCAGCGCTTCCGGAGTTCAATGTTACCGTCGACTTTGACGCGGCCTTCTGCTACCATCGCCTTTGCCATGCCGCCGCTCTGACAAAGACCAGTGACTTTCAGCAGGTGATTCAACTCGATAAATTCATGACCGTCTAATCTGAATTCTTCCATAGCTCTATTTTAGTAATTGAGACCGAAATATGAAAGCTCAACTATGCTCTCCCAAGGTTTAACATGTAACCACCTGAAGGTGATACAAACCCTTCGCCCTCCTTTTCCCATATACTATAAATAACGTGTATTTAAAACCATTACGAGAGAGGAACCATGAACGAATTTCATATATCAGTTATTTCATCGGAGCTGGGGCTCAAAGAAACGCAGGTGAAGGCTACTGTCTTGCTTCTCCAAGAGGGAGGGACAGTTCCGTTTATATCGCGGTACAGGAAGGAGGCTACAGGATCGCTGGACGAGGTGGCCGTAGCCGCGATCCGGGACAGGCTCGCCCAGCTCTCCGAGCTTGACGGCAGGCGGGAGGCGATCGTCAAATCCCTTGAGGAACGGGGCCTTCTTACCGATGTATTGACGGAAAAGATAAATTCCGCAGACACGATGACCTGCCTTGAGGATATATATCTGCCCTTCAGACCCAGGAGAAAGACCCGCGCTTCCATAGCAAAGGTGAAGGGTCTGGAGCCTCTGGCCGCATCGCTTTTCGAACAGAAGGATATCGACCCTCAAATAGAGGCCGAGGCGTTCGTTGATCCGGGAAAGGATGTCAGCTCTGTCGGAGACGCATTGGCAGGCGCCCGTGACATAATCGCGGAGACGATCAGCGAGGACGCTGCCGCACGTGAAAAACTCAGGACCTTTTTTGCAGAAAAAGCGATGCTGCGGTCGAAGGTAGTGAAGGGCCAGGAAGAAAATGGAGTGAAGTTCCGGGATTACTATGATTGGGAAGAGCCTGCCGCTGCCGCCCCTTCTCACAGGGTCCTTGCGATCAGGAGGGGCGAATCCGAACGTTTTCTCTCGATGCGCGTTACACCTCCGGAGGATGAGGCGATTGCACTGCTCGAAGGCTTGTTCATTAAAGGGAATGGTGCGGCATCGGGCCAGGTCCGGACAGCGCTCCACGATTCCTACAAGCGGCTGCTTTCTTCGTCTATGGAGGTGGAGTTCCGGCTCTCGCTTAAGAAGAAGGCGGATGAAACCGCAATAAGGGTCTTTGCAGGGAACCTGAGGGAGTTGCTGCTCTCATCACCGCTCGGAAGGAAGAGGGTTCTGGCTATAGATCCCGGGTTCAGGACCGGCTGCAAGGTCGTATGCCTGGACGAGCAGGGGAAACTTCTACATAATGAAACGGTTTATCCCCATTTCAATGAAAAGGGTTCCAGACAGGCCGGAGAACGTATAAGGAAGTTATGCGCCGGGTTTGGCACAGAGGCAATCGCAATCGGAAACGGGACGGCCGGCAGAGAGACAGAGGTATTTGTCAGGAGTCTCGGTTTGGAGCCTGATATCCAGACCGTAATGGTGAACGAGAGCGGCGCTTCCATCTACTCTGCATCTGAAGTCGCCAGGGAGGAGTTCCCGGACCAGGACATTACGGTCAGGGGCGCCGTCTCGATCGGACGCAGGTTGATGGACCCTTTGGCAGAACTCGTAAAGATAGACCCGAAATCGATTGGCGTAGGACAGTATCAGCATGACGTCGATGAACCGGCCCTGAAGAAAAGTCTCGACGATGTTGTGGTGAGCTGTGTGAACGGCGTAGGCATAGAGGTGAATACCGCAAGCAAACAGCTCCTTTCCTATGCCTCCGGACTCGGTCCCCAGCTTGCCGGGAATATCGTCGGTTACAGGAATGAGCACGGTCCCTTCAAATCGCGACAGGAATTAAAAAAGGTGCCGCGCCTCGGACCCAAGGCATTTGAACAGGCAGCCGGCTTTCTCAGGATAAGAGACGGAGGGAACCCGCTGGATGCGAGCGCAGTCCATCCCGAGAGCTATAGGATAGTGGAGGCGATGGCAGGCGACCTGAACTGTTCTGTCCCGGACCTGATAGGAGACGAAAAGATCAGGCAGGAAATAGACCTGTCCAGATATATGTCGGATACTGTCGGAATGCCTACGCTGACCGACATCATATCAGAGCTGGCGAGGCCCGGCCGCGACCCAAGGGACAGATTCGAAGCGTTCAGCTTTGCAGAAGGAATAGAGAAGATCGAAGATCTGCGTACCGGCATGACGCTCAACGGGATCGTAACGAATGTGACCGCGTTCGGCGCGTTTGTGGATATAGGAGTGCACCAGGACGGCCTCGTTCATATAAGCGAACTCTCAGACCGCTACATTAAAGACCCTTCAGGCGTGGTAAAAGTGCATCAGAAGGTCAGGGTCACCGTCCTCGATGTCGATATCAGCCGCAAACGTATCGCGCTTTCAATGAAAAGCGGGCAGGGAAAAGTCGCAGTTCCTGTCATGCAGAAGACCGAAAAGAAACCCGCGCCCAAACAGGAAAAGACTCGGGAGCACCGTCCCGAACGCTTCACGAACAACCCGTTTGCAGACGCCTTCAGGAAGAAGAAATAGCTTGCGTCTTGTTTTGTCCTTCTGCCTTTGTAAAACAAGGGGCTACACGTTCAATACGTTATTATTCGATGACTGCCCTTGCGGCTGCATTTGAAGCCAATATCCGGATACAAAGTGTGAAAAAGCCTTTTATACGAAGATCTACCTCTGGTATCATCCATTGTCATGAATATCTCCAGGTTCTCTGAATGAGGCATTAATCACTTTGCCGCAGGT
>JAGVHR010000208.1 GCA_020056455.1 Thermodesulfovibrionales bacterium | reverse complement strand
TTCCTGTATTCCCATATTATCTATACCTCAAACGTATGACTTTTAAGAGATCATCACATATTGCATTAATTATATCTGAATTCAGCCGCCAATAAACAGACAAACCTCATTGAAAACTTTGCAACAGGCGATATGAGTCGATTAAAATAGTCCGTTGATATAACGGCTTAATGCAAGGAGAGAACATGCCGACCAAACGTAACGTCCATTTGAGATCAACTATAGTTGATGAGATACTTGTTCAGGATGTGATGAGCAAGGCCGTAATCTCGGTCCAGAAATTCGAGAGTATCGTTAGTGTTGCCCATATCCTTTCTGAAAATAATATAAGCGGGCTTCCCGTTGTTGACAGACAAAATCGTGTGATCGGAATTATCACGCAGGCCGATGTCCTGTCCATGATAGGAGTTCGGAAAGAGCACACCTTCAAGGATTTGCTGAAGCACATGCTGGGAGAGCCGCTTCCTGAGCGCAGGACTGGAGATGTTGTTGCCGATATCATGTCTTCTTCCCCGGTCATAATAACCGCGAATACCAATATCGCGGAGGTTGCTCAGCTCATGGATGAGAAGAAGATAAGGAGGCTGCCGGTGGTTGATGACAAGAAAAAACTTGTCGGCATCATATCGCGCGCCGATATACTAAAAGCAGTCCTTAAAAAGCTGAAATAACACGCATCCGGATGACTCCGGGGAATGAGACTATCCGGTAATAGCGTAAACTCCGAGGCAGGACAAAGCAGCGATGCCTGCTGAGCAGGGGATCGTGAGTACCCAGGCCCAGACAATAGTCCCGGCAACACCCCAGCGCACAGCGCTGAGCCTCTGGATTGACCCAACCCCCATAATTGATCCGGTGATTGTGTGCGTAGTGCTTATGGGAACCCCCAGAGCGGAGGAGATAAAGAGTACTGTCGCCGCCCCGGTTTCAGCGCAGAACCCGTCAACAGGCGTCAATTTCGCCACCTTCTGCCCCATGGTCTTGACTATGCGCCAGCCGCCGAACATGGTGCCGAGCGCTATGGCGGAATGGCACGAGATCACGACCCAGAAAGGCACATAGAACTTGTCCCCGAGAAGTCCGGCGCTGAAAAGCAGGCTTGCGATGATGCCCATTGTCTTCTGCGCGTCATTGCCTCCGTGGCCGAGACTGTATAAGGCAGCGGAAACCAACTGCCCCTTTTTGAAAAAATGCTGCACCATGACACGAGGGCTGTTTTTGAAAAGCCCGTAGACGGTCAGGCCGAAGCCAAGGCCCAGCAGAAGGCCAACTGTCGGAGATATGACAATGAAGGCCACGGTTTTAATTATCCCCTTCCAGACAAGCGCTGACGTGCCTGCTTTCACCAGGGCAGCGCCGATCATCCCGCCGATCAGCGCGTGAGAGGAACTGGTAGGCAGACCTAAGTACCACGTAATAAGGTTCCAGCCGCAGGCCCCAACCAGGGCGCCGAAGATGACAGTCTTGTCCACTATGGCGATGTCAATAATGCCTTTGCCGATGGTGTTGGCCACATGCAGGCCGAAAAAAAGAAAGGCGATAAAATTAAAAAATGCCGCCCAGAAGACCGCAACCCTCGGTGAGAGGACCCGCGTGGAAACTACTGTAGCTATGGAATTGGCCGAATCATGAAACCCGTTAAGAAAATCGAAGGCCAGTGCGAGCAGGATAAGTCCGACGATTGTCAGCGTCATGTTTCAGATACGCCGGCAGGCGACGGTGGACGAAATGCGTTACCAACAAAGATCAACAGCAGGACCAAAGACAGTTTATGCATATTTCAGAACAATCGCCTCAAGAACATTCGCCACGTCCTCGCACCTGTCCGAGGCGTTCTCAAGATGTTCGTATATCTCTTTCCACTTGATGATGAGTATGGGGTCTTTTACCTCGTCGAAGAGCTTGCCGAGGGCGTCGCGAAAGTCCCGGTCGATCAGGTTTTCGAGGCGGTTGATCTCGATGCAGTAGTCCTGGACATGAACATACTGTTTCTCTTTAAGCTTGTGGATGGCCTTGTGGATCGTCTCAGTTGTAGTCTGGATGTCCTTTGCCATGGAAACAGCCTCTTTTGTCGCTTCCGTAAGCTTGAAAACCACCATTCTGTCCACCGCTCCCCATATCATGTCGAGGACGTCGTCAAGGCGTGATGCAAGGGTGTACAGGTCTTCACGATCAATGGGTGTAATGAAGGTCTTGTTCAGTTTCTTCATGATCTCGTGGGTCAGGATATCGCCTTCCTGCTCCACTTCATATATCTCCCTGGCGCGCTCCTCAAGACTACTGAAATTCTCCATCAAGGCAACAAGCAGTACGCTCGCCTTGGTGATATTAAGCGCCGCCCGATCGAAGATCTCAAAAAAGTCTATTTCTTTTGGAAAAAGTCCCATATCTCTATATCCCTTTGTCGCTGCTTTATTAGCATATAGAAAGGGCCCATCGGTGTCAATGCATCAGGGACTATTTTGAAAAAAATCAGGATATCATAATTGATAGACTTGTAAAAAGTCCTGAGGTGTCACCCCGAATGAAAAGAGGGGTCTCTCAACCGGTTGAAAAACAAGATTTCTCGCTTCATTCGAAATGACAAATTGCCCATTCCGCACATATTATCCCTCTCTGTCAGCTCCCCCAGCGTCTGTAAACAGAGTGTTCGCAACCCATCGCGTCAAGAATCCGGCCTGCCATAAAATCTATCAGGTCTTCAATGGTCGCAGGGCTGTTATAAAAGCCAGGAACAGGAGGCGCGATTTTCACACCAAGACGCGCAAGCTTAAGCATATTCTCAAGATGAATCGCGCTGAAGGGCATCTCCCTGGGAGAAAGGACCAGTGGCCTTCCCTCTTTGATCGTTACGTCAGCCGCCCTCTGGATAAGGTTCTCAGTATAGCCTGCTGCGACGCCTGAAAGCGTTTTCATGGAACACGGAACGATGAACATACCGTCTGTCTTGAAAGAACCGCTCGAAACCGGAGCTGCCATATCGTGCTCATTGCAGAAGAATAGATTATCCGACCCGAAAGTCTTTCGCGCATTTTTTTGTGTCATTGCATCGGTTTTACCCAGCCAGTCAATGCCGGTTTCTTCTCTGATAATGAAAAAAGACTGAGGAGAAATGACAAGATATACCTCACATGACTTCATGAGCTCTCTGAGCACTCTGATGCCTATTGCAGCGCCTGAGGCGCCGCTTATGGCAAAAACATACCTTCTCATATCATAAAATCCGCCAGAGTAAACATAAAAACCGCCATGCTTATATAACCGTTCATATTAAAAAAAGCCATGTCAAGTCTGCTCAGGTCATCTTCCGCGACAACTGAATGTTCATAAAGAAATAGTCCGGCAACTACTGACATGCCTGTCCAGTAAAGGCTGCCGAGCCTGAACAGCGCCCCGTTGGCGAGAAGCAGACAAAAGGATATGACGTGAAACGACCGCGCAAGATTCAGCGACCATCTGATACCGAACCTCTGCGGTATTGAAAACAGCCCATAGCTCCGGTCGAAATCTATATCCTGAAGCGCATAAAGCACATCAAAGCCTGCAAGCCAGAATATTACTGCCGTGGCAAGCGCCAGGATAGCCGGATCAAGCGTGCCTCTGATCGCAATCCATGCACCAAGGGGCGCAGCAGATATTGCAAGACCAAGGACAAAGTGGGCTGCCCAGGTGTAGCGCTTGGTATAAGAGTAGATAAACAGCACTGATATGGCAACCGGCGACAGTATCAGACACATCGGATTCAGCATATGGGCTGCAAGGACCATAAAGCCAAACGACAGGACAACAAAACCGGCAGCCTCGCTCCTGGATATTGCGCCTCTTGGGATCTCCCTGTCCGCTGTACGCGGGTTGTCCCTGTCGAACTTATGGTCAATGATCCTATTGAGTCCCATAGCGCCTGAACGCGCGCCGACCATGGCAACAATAATCCAGAATATCTGCCTCATCGAAGGGACACCCGAAGCAGCAATAAGGGCTGCTGTAAAGGCAAAGGGGAGAGCAAAAATCGAGTGGGAAAATTTGATCATCCTGAGGTAAAGAGAAATCTTTCGGAGAACCTCGTCCATTGGGCATTATAAACAATCTGTCTTGCCCATGGCAAAATCTCAGTTTTTCTAATAGATTTTCCTTAAGGCAGGCTGAGCATTGCCCTGGATTTATCGCGCAGCAGTTTATGAAAAAAATTTCACTTGATAAAATTTATTCAATACGTGATTATAAATGACATTATGAGTGAAACCCTGCCTTCTTTAACCATAAAGGGAAAGACCATACCTGTGCCTGTCATTCAGGGCGGCATGGGTGTCGGAATTTCACTGCATCCCCTTGCCGGCGCTGTTGCGCGGGAAGGCGGAATCGGCATCATTTCAAGCGCCTGTCTGGACCGCCTTGTGTCAAAAAGAACCGGCAAAAAGCATAACTCTTATGAGGCAGCCTATGAAGAAATATCTCTTGCGAAGCAGAATGGCGGATTTGCCGGCATCAATATAATGTGCGCCCTTGCCCGCGACTATAATGATTCAGTAAAGGGAGCTCTTGACGCCGGAGCTGATGTCATCATCTCAGGAGCGGGTCTGCCGCTTTCGCTTCCTGCTGTTCAGGACCCTAAGGATACTGCGCTGATACCCATTGTTTCTTCTGCCAGGGCGCTTGAGATCATCTGCAAAAAATGGGAAAAACTCGGCTACCGGCCTGATGCCGTTGTCCTGGAGGGACCGCTCGCAGGTGGACATCTTGGTTTTAAAATGGACCAGATAGACATTGATGCCAACAGGCTCGAAAACCTGTTCCCGCCTGTCAAGGATATGGCTGAGAAATATGGAGATTTCCCTGTTATAGTTGCAGGCGGCATTTATAGTCACGAAGACATCGCTGCCTTCATGAAGGCAGGCGCTGACGGCGTTCAAATGGGCACACGCTTTCTCGCTACTGAAGAAAGCAGCGCATCGTCTGATTACAAGCATGCCGTACTTACGGCAAGTGATGATGATATCATTGTTGCATATGATCCGGGGTCACCATGCGGTCTTCCATTCAGGATCATCCGGCAGTCGCCCATGTATGTCTCAGCTCTTTCAAAGAAGCGGAAGCCAAAGTGCGATAAGGGATATGTGCTTCTGAAGGACAGGGAAGGGAAGTTCAGCCTCTGCCCTGCAAAAGAAAGCAATGAACATCATTTCTGTATCTGTAACGGACTTTTAAGTTCAGCCAACTTTAATCCTGAAAGTGAAGAGCCGCTTTATACTGTCGGCACTAATGCAAACAGGGTTGATAAAATCCTGAGCGTGAAAAATCTCATGGATGAACTGACCGGTAAGGTTTGCGTACAAACGTCAGTCTGAAAAGCCTCAGTCCGTCCGGTTATCTCCAATATTGGGCCCCCCTCCCTCTACAGCACTCAAAAGAAGCAGCCCTGTAACAAAAAACAACGAAACAGCGAGAATGGCCGGTCTCTGACTGCCTGCCGTCGAAGATATATAGCCAAATACCAGCGGACCGAGCACCGCAGAAGATTTGCCGACAAGAGAATATATACCGAAATATTCGTTTTCCCTGCCCCTGGGCACAAACTGAGTAAAGAACGCTCTGCTCGAGGCCTGGACAGTTCCGAGACCAATTCCTGCGACAGCTGCAAGCGCAAAAAAATGCGTCTTGTCCCTTACAAAATAGGCACAGACAGCAACACCTGACCATAGAAGAAGAGATATGACAGCAATCCTTTTGGGGCCTGAAACGTCCATGGGTTTGGCCATAATAAAGGCGCCTGCAAGAGCAGTCACCTGTACCATGATATAAAGACCAATAAGTTCCCCGGACCTGAAACCAAGGGTAGTTGAGGCGAATATGCCCGAAAAGACAATGACAGTGTTCACCCCGTCCTCATAGATGAGGTAGGCAAGCATAAACCTCCTCAGTTTACGGTCAGCGAGTATCTCCTTCAGCACAGACAGAAAATATGTCCAACCCCTGGCTGCGGAACCCGTAACGCTCAACCCGGTTTTCCGGTCCTTTGGAAGCACGATAAACGCTGGAAGAGAAAATGCGGCAAAGAACAACGAAACCATGATCCAGGTCTCGGCAAAGCGGCCGGCCCTCACAAGAGGCAAGGCAAAGAGCAGTGAAAGAATGGAGCCTGCATAACCTACACCAAAACCCCAGGCAGACACCCTGCCCTGAAACTCCCTGCCTGCTATCTCAGGCAGAAATGAATTATAAAAAACCAGGCCTCCCTCCATGCCGATATTGGCAATAAGCACAAGAAGAAAACCCTCCAGAGCCATTCCCTTTTCCAATAAGGAGAAAAGGGATACGGAAATCACACAGGCAGAGGTGTAAAAAAAAAGGAGCCGCTTCCGCCTGCCGCTATAGTCTGCAACCCCTCCCATAAAAGGAGAGGTCAGAGCTACAAGCGCCATGCTGAGCGATATCGCCCTTCCCCACCATACATCACCCTGACCAGTCTCATTGCCGACAACTGAGGAAACATAATAAACAGGGAAAATGACTGCAGCTATTACAGCTGAATAAGCCGAATTGGCAAAATCAAATAAACACCAGCTTATTACCTGCCCCTGTTTATGCATGGACCCTGTTAGTGAAGCGTACTTTTGGGTGCATCGCAGTAACGAGTTTTGCAGCGCAACTCAGTATATGGGCTTTTTACGAAGCAGTTAGTTCGTCTCAAGATACATCCTGATGTAGGCCTTTTCCCTCAGGGCGCTGAGCATCTCCCTGAGGCGTTCGTTCAGTTCTCTTTCAGTCAGATATTTCTCAATTTCATCCCTGACCTCTTCGAAGCCCTTTCCCTGAAGATCGGCGATATTGACACTGTAGTATTTCTCCACCTCTTCATCACTGACCCTGATAAACGCGCGTATTTTCAGATCAACGTATTCTTTTATTACCTCATCAGCCGAAGCAGCCTCAATTCTGTACTTCCTCGCCTCTCTGAGCAGGACCAGCCTGTTGATCATAGTGTTCAACACTTCCGGCATGGTAATGTCCGGTGAAACGACTACAGTAATTCCGTACTGCTCCTTCAGTTCGCTCAGGGTAATTGCCTGATCATCCACAAAAGCTATGACCCTGTCGCTGATTCCAGCAGCTGTACTGTCAGAGGCAAGCGACAAGAAACAGGCCAAAAGCAAAAGGAGACATGAAATTATCTTCATGATTACATCTGATATCACCTGGATTCTGCCTTTTATCTTTTTCGTGGATTCTTTCATATCCTGTCAACGCCTCAAAAAGCATGACCAACACTGAAATGGATTTCACTGCTGCGATCACCTTTATCTTTGTTCAGTTTATATCCGTAATCAACCCTGAGAGGGCCGACCGGAGTCGCATACCGCAGGCCAAGCCCGGTTGTGAATCTTATGTCAGAAGCCGAAAAATCCCTGGCCCCTGCCCATACGTTTCCAAAGTCAAAAAAAGGAACAAGGCCGAACCCTTTTCCCAGATTCGCTCTCAGCTCTATACTTCCCATGGCAAAGGCATTTCCACCCTGCGAATTACCGTCCTGGCCCTTTGGTCCAAGTCCATCCTGTTCATATCCACGGACAGAAGACCTTCCCCCAAGAAAAAAACGTTCGACAATAGGCAATTCGTTGGTTGCGCCAAATCCAAAGGCCAGGCCACCTCTGGCAGAAAGCGCCAGTATGATCCTCCGGTGCAACTGATGAAACAGGCTGCCATGAATCGTAATTTTTACAAAATTTGTTTCAGAAAACAGCAGCGGAGATGCCGCCTTAAGGGTCAGGCCCGCAAGGACTCCTCTGGCCGGATCAAAAGGGTTGTCCCTTGTATCGTAAACAAGCGACGTCCGGATTGAACTGATTGCAAGTGTTCCGACATCTTCCTTGCTCAGTACAACGTCAGGTTGCACATCAGTAGTACTTACCAGGGAAAAATCGTAATAAAGTTCGGTTTTGAGGGTATGGCTCAGCGTCCTCTCGACACCTGCGCTTAGAGAATAACGGTCCAGCCTGTAACGGACCTGCCGCCCTGGAATTGTAATCTCTTTCCTGTTTTCATGGGTAAACAGCGCCCTGAAGGGCAGCCTGCGGCCAAACGCCCATGGCTCATAATATTGCAGGATAATACGCTGCTCCAGTGAGCTGAGCTCGGTCCTGAGCATTCCCTGACGATTCAGCCCCCACAGGTTTCGGTAGCCGACCTCTGCGTATCCCCTGAACTGCTCGTATTCAGCATACCCGAAGCCGAACTCAACAAAACCGGCATTACCCTCTCTTACCCTGACAAGCAGATCATTTACGAATTTCCCTGTATCGCGGGCCTCAATTTCAACATCAGTAAACAGGCCCAGCTTGTATAGCCTCTGTCTCTCCTGCGCAAGGGTCCTGAAGCTGTACGCTCCACCTTCACCTGACTGAAGCTCTCTTTTTATCACCTCATAGCGAGTGCTTCGGTTGCCGGTGATGATTGTTTTTCCAATCGTTGTCCTTTCCCCGCCGCTGACAGCAAACAAAATAGCCGCTGAATGGCGCTGTATACTCCGCCGGACAGCAACATCAATGTTTGCATAACCCTCATTCGCATAATAATCAAGAATTCTGAAACGCGCATCAGAGATATCCACCTCGTTATAAGGATCACCTTTTTGAATGGCAATATCCGAGAGCAGCTTTGGGACCAGAGATGGTTCAGCCCCCTGTATCTCTATACTTGAAATAGTGGTCCTTGCCCCTTCATCTATCGAGATGGCGATATCGGCTGTAAGGGTCTGAACGTGAATTATTGCTTCAAACTTTCTGACAGAAGCCTCAAGATAGCCAAGGGCGTTGTAAAACTCCGTAAGCTTCTCTTTGTCCCTGTCCTCAAGGTCCGGATTATAGCGACCTTTTTCCTTCATATCCATGACGTTCTTCAGGCCTTGTCCGGCTATGGTATTGCCGGAGAATGAAATTGTTCCGACAGCGATACGATTGCCCTCAAACACAAAAAAAGTTACTTCGCTCTCCTTCCCGCTATCTTTCACAACAGGGGCGATCTGCGCAAAAGGATATCCCTCTTTCCTGTAGAGGGCGAGCATTCTGTTTACAGCCTCGTCGACTATTTCATCACTAAACGATTCAACCTCAAAAAAAGGGACCTCGCGCATAAGATCTTTGGTTGAAACAGAGCTGTTTCCATGGACAGTTACACGCAGTTGTTTCCCTGGATCAACAGCAATAAACAGATCGCCGTCGTGATATCCGTACGGGCCTACCTCAGGGTGATAATATCCCTCCTTTCTGAGCCGTTCCCTCACACGCAGAAGCTCATTCTTTATCCTGAACTGGTCATATACATCACCCTCCGAAATCCTGAAATCAGTATGCGAAACAACGCCGTTATCGGACACTTTTATTTTTCTGACAAGAACAGGCGGACCAGGCTCAACTGACACCAGAAGATCAACCCTGTACGGCCGGCCGGTACCGGCTGTCTCTATAGAGATGAGCGCCCCGGGATAGCCGGAATCAGCATATTTCTGACCCAGATCCCGCCGGGCTTCGTCAATGAGATCGTAACGCATGGCTTCGTCTTCCTTGAACAAAAGCAGATTTCTGACAGTCTTTGCGGAAAGCCGATAATCACCCAGCAGTCTTATCCTGCTGATAATGTCCCTTTCACGAACACGTACTGTAATTGCAGCCGGGTCTCCCTCATCAGTTTCAACGCTTATGTCGTCAAAAACTCCCTTAAGAAAAGCCCTCTTAATACCCTTGCTGATTTGTTCAGCGTCTGTATAAGCGCCCTCTTTCAAATCAAGCAGATCAAGCAGTTCGCTCCTGCCGAAAGAATGCAGACCAAGCACCGATATCTTTCCTGCCACAGCAGCGCCTGCAGGCAGAGCTGATAAAGACAGGAAGAATCCAAGAAGGAGAAAAAGAACTGTGCCTGTTCTTCTCATTTAAACTCGAATCTGAGACGGACATCTCCGCCCGTGATCCCACGTTCGTCGCGGACCCCGACAAGTGAAAGGTTTTTATTCATGAAATACTCAAGCTTGACGATCTGTTCTTCTTTCGAGCCGACAGCCGATGTAAAGGTCACGAAAACCTTATCTCCGAGCATCCTCTTGGAAACAGTCACCCTCGGTTCAACCATACCCGTAGTCCTGGATACATAAGGGTCCACCTGGAACCGGTCAAGGCCGGTCAGAGAGCGCAGCCGCTCTTCAACAACATCCTGCAATTTACCCGTTACAAAAGACGTAGCCTCTCCTGCGCCGATTCCGCCCTCAATGCCTCTGGTGCCGCCGGTTGTCTGGCCGACTGTCAGCAGCGCCAGGACATCCATTTCCTTAAGAGGAGGGTCAGAGGAAAGAGACATATTGAAGTGATCAAGCTGACCCTCAAGATTCATTTTGATCTTGTATCCTTTAACAAGCGTGTCCGCTGTAATGGTTATCAGGGGGTTCAGTCTTTTCGGGTCAGCAAAATCAGCGCTCGCGTGGAGGATGTTAAATTCGTTGTTCCTAAAAAAAACAGTCCCACCCCTGGTCTCCAGCCTGCCTGAGAGCGCAGGTCGATATATTGTCCCGCGCAGTACCATGTCAGCGCTTACAGTGGCCCTGGCAACATTGTTATCTATAATCATGCTGTCTTTTCCCGTAATCCTGATATTCAACCCGGCCTTTTCAAGATTCGTAATTTCTGATTTAAATTTTTCAATCTTCTTTGCCTGCAGAAGCCAGCTCTTCCATTCGACCCTCTCGCGGTAACGGGCCCGGTTGATATAAACGTTGCCTGAAACAGCCTGGGACTCAGGTGTGCCTTTGTAAAGTATACTGCCGTCGAAGTTGACGGTAAACTCGTTTGACAGGGAGCTGGTGATATTCTTCACCATTGCCTCGATATAAAACCTTGAGAACGCGAACTTCTTTAAGTAGACAATGCCGGTAAACCGGATGTCCCCTCCGCCAAGCCTGCCGTTGAGGTTGTGCAGTATGACCCTGTCGTTGTCCATATAGAGATAGCCATTCAGTGATGTGACCCTGTATGACGGATAGTCCTTCAGACCGAAAGCGCCATTGGCAAGTCCTATGCCGCCATTGATCTTCGGGTTGTCCCAGTCTCCGCTTATACTCATGACGAATTCAGCATCCCCCTTGAGCAGACCAAGTTTGGCTGAAAGGCCCTTAAAAGGTGAAAGCGCTGATTTTCCTTCCAGAGTGACGTTATAATTTTTTCCAAGAGTCAGGCTTCCTCCGGCGCGCAGGCGGGTGTCGCCGCTTTTCAGTGATATGGAGCCTATGGACAATTCACGGTCTCTGAGTTCAAGGGATATCTCATCCTCACCGGTAAAGCTGTAACCGTACATCGAAAGCACGACATGCTTCAGGAGCGCTGACCCTGCGATATGGTTCCTTGTCCCGTGAAGAGATACAGACCCGTTCATGCTCAGTATAAGGTCCTCGGGTATGTCCCTGAGCATGGAGGTTATCAGAAAATCGTATCTGCCGGTCTGAATATCTGCGGCAGCCTCCCACGGCATTATGCCGTCAGTCCTGCCTTTTGCAGTAAAAATAATCCTGTCGTTGATAAGACTGCCTTTGAGGGAATAGACCTTGTCTTTCAGAGACGCGGAAATCATTCCTCTGCCTACCGGCTTGCCCTTCAATACACCCTCTGTCATGCGCACGTCCGCGTTTATCGCAGGGTTGTCAAAACTGCCTCTGCCCTCTGAAACAAGCTCTGCAATCACCTCGCCCTGCAGAGGGCGCCGGATAATGTCGCTGAGCCTCAGACGGTCGGACGATGCCTTGTACCAGAAGGTCTCATCAGGGTTGATGATAAAATCTCCCTGTACAACAGAATCACCCTGCCTGATATTTATTTTTCTGAATTCGAATTTTGAGGCGGAATAGTTAAAATTGCCGGTAGCCCTCTCAAAAGGGACATTATATATCGAGGCCTTATCAAGTAATATTTCCGCCTTTATCACAGGGGAGTTCCCCTGACCTCCAAGTTTTACAGAGGAGGAAAATCTGCCGCTGCCGGAAAAGGCAGGATAAAATATCTTCACAAAGCTCTCTGCGTCAACATGCTTCATCTCGGCAGAAAGATCATATACCGGATGTGCAATATCAAAAAGCTCTCCGGCGTCTTTGAAGGCAATACTGCCGGAAAACACAAGGCTGCCGTTTTTACCGCCTGCCGTGGCCTCCCTGACCTGAAGCAGGTCCTTACGGTAGACCACCTCAGCAGAGATAGTCTCAGCAGGATATGTTTCAAGAGCTGCGTTACTTATCACCGCCCTGCCGCTGATAACCGGATCTTCAAACGTTCCGGTTATCTTTCCTGAAAACGCACCGCTACCCTTTAAAAGTTTAAAATAGGGGGCTGTCATATCCGTAACATCAGCAGCTTTGAGACTTCCCTGAAGATCAAGCGTCTCCTTCTCAATATCAACAACACCACCGGCCATAATCTCGGATTTGCCGGTATGCAGCCTGATATCAGTCAGAGTAAGGATATGGCCTCTAAGATCATATTCGCCGGTAAGGCCTGTTACCCTGCCAAGCGCATCTTCACCTTTTTCCACGCCTACATACTCAAATTTCCCCCTGGGATCAAATTCAGACCCTGCGTGATGCAGAACGCCTGTCACCTTGCCGGCTGGTATGCCGGGGTCCCAACCGATTAGTTTAAAAAGCGGTTTGCTGTCGACCTGTTGCATCTCGACATCAACTGTGAAATAATCCACAACAGGCAGCGTGATCGAGACAGAGACCCTGGCCTTGCCACGGTACACAGAGCCTTCACCGTCGACAAACCGCATGGTCCCTTTTTCATACAAAATCCTGCAGTTCAGCCTGTCGACCTGCACATCGTAAAGGTTCCCTTTTGTAATGACTGCCGTACCATCAGCCTTCAGGTCCTTCAAAGGGCCCTGAATCTTACCTTTCAGCGCCACCCTGCCTTCAAGCTTTTCATCCACATCAAGAAGCTCCATCAGAGTTTCGAGATAGAGGTCTCCTGAAAGAGAAAGATCAAGCAACAGGTCTTCCTTTGCATATTGCAAAGACCCGCTCACCCTGATAGCGCCCTCTCCGCGCTTTTTCAACCCAAACAGTTTCTTGAAAGTGCTGACCAGGATGTCGGCTGTAGTCCTGATCCTTGAATCTTCAGGTGAAATCTCACCCCCGGCTGAAATCCTGGAGCCACCGGACTCCACAGACAGCTTCCGGATTGAAAGAATGTCGTCTTTGGCAACAGCCCACGCTGATATTCCCATCACAATTTCCGGCAGGCCCTCCCGGTTTATGACAACTGATTCAAGGTCAGTGCGGAGTCTTAGGGTTTCACTGATGATCACCTCTGCGCCAAGGCCTTTAACCGCCACTGAGGTCTTCAGTGCGGATGAAATCATATCAGCAGCACCCCTCTGCACCTCGACAGCCAGCACCTTCACTTTCAACGCATCCACTCGCTGCCTGGCAATATAGGCCCGGACATTTTTTTCGATGGCCCGGGCCTGCTCCTCGGTCACATCAATTACCGGCTCCTTTATCACAAGCCGCCTGATAACAACCGTCCTGCTGAATATTCCGGACAGATCAAGATAGGACTTGACCCTTCTTGCGACAAGTATCCGCTTTCCGTCATCGTCAAAGACCTTAAGGTCCTTTGCTTCAATGAAAAGAGGAAAGAGATTGATATATATCTTTCCTGCGATCACCTCCTGCCCGGAGGCCGCTTCAAGCTCGGAAAGAATGATTTTCTTAAGCACATTGGAAACATGCGGTCCCCTGAGTACCAGTGACAATACAACCACAACCACGACAAGAGCGGCAAGCAGGGAGTATCGCTTCAGTTTTCGAGCATGTTCCATAGGTCATTCATGGTCCGGAGAGTCAGTTCATTGTCCAGTTTAGAGTTCTCCTTTTGGACGGAAAATATGTCCTGCGCAAGGCCTGCCTCAGTATTGATCCGGGCTGAGACGATGTCCACTCCTTTTTCATGGAACACACGCGAAATATCATACAGCAGCCCCATTCTGTCCTGAGAGAATATCTCGATCAGAGTGAACAAATCAGACGATTCATTGTCGATTTCCACAAAGGCATCGAAGATGCCGTGCTTCTCATGCTCCATCCGGCAGAGCTTGATGTCCTTCCTGTTCAGGACGATATCTTCAAGCCCGCTAACAATGTCGCGTTCCAGGCCGTCCCAAAAAACATCTTTCCAGTTCGAGACTGAAATTTTATCAATTACCACCCCCGTCTTTCCACTATAAATCCTTCCATGAACAATATTTAATTTTTTTATGGAAAGAAACCCGACAATCCGCGAAAAGAGTCCAGGCGTATCAGCCGCGCATATGACCACCTCTGCAACTCCTTCGCCATGAGCATCGACACGCACCGCAGCGCCTTTTTCGAGTGATTCCTTATACAGCCGAAAATCATCCATAAGCCTTGCGTCAGTCGTGAAAACCAGATACCGGTCAGGCATTGCATCAACAAAAATGGAAAACGCCCCCTGATCTTCTTTCAGGCTGTTAATGAGACGCTCTGTCTTATGGCCTTTCCTCTCTACCATTGAGCCGGCGAGATACTGTTCTGTCTTTTCGTAGAGTTCCATCAGAAGCGAGGCCTTCCAGGCAGTCCAGAAATGAGGGTTGACCGCAGACATGTCTGCATAGGTCACCAGATAAATGGCTCTCAGATTTTCGGCATCTCCCACAGCGTCCGCAAACAAAGCGATAACCTCGGGGTCGTCAAGCTCCATAGTCATGGCGATTTTTGACATCAGGATATGGTTTCTTACCAGGAATTCGATCCGATACCGTCTTTCAGGATCAAGGTTCAGTCTCTCCACAATGGACTTGAGCCTCTTGTATCCCTCTTCCTCGTGATGTCTGCCGACCGCCTTGCCGATGTCATGGAAAAGAATGGCAAGGAAGAGTACATCGAGATGTCTGATGCCGCTGACAAGGGACTTCAGCCTTTCAAGACCCTTAACAGTCGTTGTCCTTAATCGCTCAAGATTTCTGATCGCAAGCAGAGTATGCTCGTCAACCGTATACATATGATACGCCTCATGAACAACCAGAGATCGCAGGGCTCCGAATTCGGGAATAAACCTGCCGAGGACCCCGGTCTCATGCATCTCCCTCAGCGTCTCGTAGACCAGGTTTGACTTCATGATTTCAAGGAACCATTTTGCTGAAGATGATATAAGACGGGAGC
>JAGVHR010000161.1 GCA_020056455.1 Thermodesulfovibrionales bacterium | reverse complement strand
CAGGGCAGAGGACAGAAAACGATTCAAGGAACTACTGCACAAACTTGACCTCAAACAGCCTGAAAGCGACACTGCAATGTCAGTCGCAGAGGCCGTCACAGCTGCCAACAAGATCGGCTATCCGGTCATGGTCAGACCATCATATGTGTTGGGCGGCAGGGCCATGCAGATCGTATATGATGAGGATTCGATAAGAAATTACATGGAACATACTGTCAAGGCATCGCCAAAGCATCCGATCCTTGTTGATAAATACCTTGACGATGCGATTGAAGTGGATGTTGACGCGCTTTCAGACGGCAGGGACGTTATTGTCGGAGGGGTCATGGAACATATCGAAGAGGCAGGCATACACTCAGGAGACTCTGCCTGCTCGTTGCCTCCCTATTCCCTGGGCAGGGAAATCATAGAGGAGATCAAGAGGCAGTCGAAGGCGCTTGCGCTGGAGCTTGGTGTTGTCGGGCTGATGAACGTCCAGTTCGCGGTAAAAAAGGACGATATCTATATCCTGGAGGTCAATCCGCGAGGTTCAAGGACCGTGCCCTTTGTCTCCAAGGCAACCGGCGTCCCCCTTGCCAAGCTCGCGGCAAAGATCATGACCGGCATGACACTGAAAGAGTTGGGCATAACCGCAGAGAAGGATATAAAGCATATTGCAGTGAAAGAGGCAGTCTTCCCCTTTGACAAGTTCCCTGGAGTTGACACCATATTAGGGCCGGAGATGAAATCAACCGGAGAGGTAATGGGCATTGACGAAGACTTCGGCCGGGCCTATGCCAAGGCCCAGGCCTCCTGTAATAACAGGCTTCCGATAGCCGGAAAGATCGTAATCAGCATAAGGGACAAGGACAAACCAGGCATCTGTGATGTTGTCAGCAGGCTTTATGCAGCCGGCTTTTCGGTCATCGCAACACGGGGGACAGCGAAGTTCCTAAACGAAAAGGGGCATGAGGTCGAGGTAATCAACAAGGTTAACGAAGGCAGACCGCATATCGTTGACCTGATCAAAAACAAAGAGGTCTCCTTTGTAATCAATACTGTGAGCGGGGCCCAGGCCCAGAAGGACTCCATGTCCATCAGGCGGTCAGCGCTGCAGTACGGCGTGCCCTATACCACGACCGTATCAGGGGCAAAAGCAGTTGTTACAGCGATTGAGCAGCTCCGGAAAAAGAAGATCAATATTCGCTCAATTCAGGAGTACCATAAAGAGGGCTGACGCCCCTTGCTGAATCAGTCTGAGCATATGCTGGAAAAGCTTGCATTCATTCCGGAAAAACCGGGCATCTACCTCTTCAAGGACGAAAAGGGCAGGATCCTCTATGTCGGCAAGGCAAAGGTCCTCAAAAACCGGGTTAGGAGCTATTTCCAGAAAGCATCCGGCCTTGATGAGCGAAAGACCGCCATGATGAAGGGCGTGGCAGACCTTGAGTATACTGTGACCGGCAATGAGCTTGAAGCCCTCATACTCGAAGCCAACCTCATCAAGCAGTATAAGCCCCGCTACAATATTCTGCTCAGGGACGACAAGAGCTATCCTTATCTGAAGCTCACGCTGAATGAGAAATGGCCGCGCCTTGAAGTTGTGCGCAGAGTCCTCCGGGACGGGGCCCGCTATTTCGGCCCCTATGTCCCTGCCGGCGCCATGTGGAAAACGCTCTCATTTATCAGAGACAATTACAGCATCCCGTCCTGCAGATACTCTCTTGAGAAGCGTTTGAGGCCCTGTATTCAGTATCAAATCAAAAAATGCAGCGCCCCCTGTTCCGGAGAGATAGATCATGCCTGGTATATGCAGAGGATCAGGGAGATTGAGCTTCTTCTTTCAGGGAAGAACGCGAAGCTTCTGAAGGAGCTGCAAAAAAAGATGCAGAAGTCCTCTGAAGAGCTGAGGTATGAGGAAGCTGCTGCGCTGCGTGACAGGATCATCGCGTTACAGGCAGTATCGGAGTCTCAGAATATCGTCTCGCCGGAGCTTGGAGACGCCGATGTAATCGGTCTTTTCAAAGGGGATGATGTTGCTGTTTTCAAGCTCCTGTTTATCCGTAACGGAATTATGACAGGCACAAGGGACTTTGAACAGAAGAATATCAGGGCAGAAAAGGACAGTTATCTCTTCAGGAACTTTATCGAACAGTTTTATTCCAGGGAAATATTCCCTCCGTCCGGGCTCTTCTGCTCCAGAATGCCTGAGGACGCTGCAGAGATCTCGGAGTGGCTCACAAAGAGAAGGGGCAGCGCGGTCAGGATTGTGGCCCCTTCCAGGGGCATTAGAAGAAGACTTGTGGAAATGGCAGAGGAAAATGCAAAAGAGGTCCTTAGGGGCAGACGCTATGAGCCTGAAGCAGAGGTAACGCAGGAGGTCGCGCTGTTGCTCGGCATGAAAAAGGCCCCGGAGAGCATCGGCGGCTTTGACATCTCCAATATAACAGGGCAGTCAGCTGTAGGCGCTTTCGTCTTTTGGGAAAATGGACAATTCAATAAGTCATTCTACCGGCATATCAGAATGGACTCGCTAAAAGGACCTGATGATTATGCCATGATGAGGGAAATGATCAGGAGAACGTTCAAAAGCGCGGAGGCAGGACCAGATAAGTCAGAAGCACAGAGACCGGACAAACCCATTATCCCGGACCTGATCATCATAGATGGAGGACGGGAGCATCTGAACGCAGCACTGGCTGTGTTCGGACAGCAGAACATTGCTGCTGTTCAGGTTATCGGCCTGGCAAAGGACCCTGATAGAGTGTTTCTCGAAAACCAGGACGAACCTCTTCTTATTGAGGACAGCAGGCCTGCTTCCCTTCTTCTGAGGAGGATCAGGGACGAGGCGCACAGGTTCGCAGTCACCTGGCACAGGAAACTGAGAGCAAAGAAGGTCTTCGAGTCTGCGCTCGACAGCATTTACGGCCTCGGCAGACAAAGGAGGTTTGCATTGCTTGAGCATTTTGGTAGTATAGAGGCGATAAAAAAGGCTTCTGCTGACGACATCGCGAATCTGAAAGGCTTTACAAAAAAGCTGGCACAGAAAATTCTGACAGATCTGAATACGCAGGGAAAGCGCAAGGAGGAACAGTTGTGAATATCTATATATCGGGTTCTATGGCTTACGACAGGATCATGGATTTTCCAGGGAAGTTTTCAGACTATATACTGCCGGACAAGATCCATGTTCTGAATGTCTGCTTCAATGTGAACGGCCTGCAGGAAAAGTTTGGCGGCACTGCGGGCAATGTGGCCTATTCGCTCAGTCTGCTTGGAGAGGCCCCGGTCATTATAGCGACTATCGGCAAGGACTACGCAACCTATTTCGAGTGGCTTCGGCAGAACAACCTCTCTGAAGAGGGAATCAGGATTATTCAGGATGAATTTACTGCCGGGGCCTATATAACCACTGACAAATCGGACAACCAGATTACCGGGTTTAACCCTGGGGCCATGAAACAGGCAACGGATTTTGACCTGAGCGCTGCTGATCCCAGGGACTCGATTATGCTTATCGCACCCGGCAATCTCCAGGATATGACAGGCTATGCATCGGTATGCCGTGACAGGGGGATACCGTACATCTGTGATCCAGGGCAATCGCTGACTCTGTGGACCGGGGACCGGATGAAGGACTGGATCAGGGGTTCCCTGCTTCTTATTTCAAATGATTACGAGTTTGAGATCATCATGAAGATTACCGGTATGATCAAGAGCGAAATCCTCGGCCTTACCGGAATGATCATTACAACGCTCGGAGACAAAGGAGCGCTTATCAGTACAAAGGGCAGCGATATCGAAGTCCCTGCAGCAAAGGCCCATGACATTATGGATCCGACAGGAGCAGGTGACGCATTCCGCGCCGGACTGCTCAGGGGTCTTTCCAAACAGAGGAGTATTGAAGAAGCAGTTAGAATGGGCGCTGTCGCAGCAGCCTATGCTGTTGAGAAATACGGCACGCAGGAGCATGCGTATACCTTTGAAGAATTCGCCTCCCGGTTCAGGGAGAACTTCGGTGAATTGCAGGAATCAGGGATGGTATCAAAGTCCTGAAGGTTTGGGTCAGCGCAGAGGAGGCCGGTTATGCTTAATGAGAAGGCCATAAAGGCCTATATACTGGAGAAGTTTGGAAATGTTACAGGCATTGACATAATAAAACTCGGCTCAGGTGTGCAGGGATCAGGGTTTCTCGTGGAGATGCAGACAGACGCAGGCATTAAGTCCTATGTTGTAAAGTCGCTTCTCCCCGAAGGCTTTGGCCACGACTATCCCTCAGACCGCGCTTCAGTGTTCCTCCTTGATCTTGACGAATATAAGAACCTCCCTCGCCATGTGAATGCTATCGATGTGCTTGCAGAGATGGAAGACGGGACAGTTAAATCCATAGGCGGAGGCAGGGAGTATTACCTTATGATGGAACGGGTTGATGGAACGGATTATTTCAACGACCTTTCCGGATTCGTCCTGAAGGACAGGCTGGAAGCCTCTGATAAGGCAAAGATCATGTCCATGGCCTCCTATCTGTCAGGCATACATTCGATTAAAAAGGAATCAAAGACCCTCTACTGGAGAAAGTTGCGCGATACGGTCGGCCATGGCGAATGCCTTATGGGTATTTTTGACCTTTACCCTGACAATACGCTGCCTTATGACGAGATGACGGACATCATAAAAAAATCAGTGGACTGGGTGTATAAGCTCAAACCCGGATACAGAAGGCTTTCACAGATCCATGGCGATTTTCATCCCGGCAATATATGGTTTCAGGATGGCGGAGACCTTGTCCTCCTTGACAGAAGCAGGGGCCCATGGGGAGAACCCGCGGATGACGTTACCGCGCTTGCAATCAATTACATCTTTTTTTCAGTCAGGCACCACGGCGACGTGCGCGGCGCTTTCCTCGAAGGCCTGAAGCTTTTTTTTGATTCATATGTAGAGTCGACCGGGGACAGGGAAATTCTTGAGGTAACAGCGCCCTTCTTTGCCTTCCGTTGCGCTGTCGTTGCCAACCCTGTTTTCTACCCGGACCTGGCCCGGGATGCGCGCAATCAGATGTTCAGGTTCGCAAAAAACATTCTGGCAGCAAACAGGTTTGAAGTCGAAAGCGTTAATAACTACCTTTTATTATAGGGTTCAATCCATGCGTAATTTTTTATTTGACAAATATATGCAAGCATGCTAATGTTTGCATATATTAAGCAAAAGGAGTCCTTCCAACATGAGGTCCATAATGCAGAAGGTCGATATATTAAAGACTGTGGCGCATCCGGTCAGGATACAGATCCTTGAGGAACTGGTGAAGGGAGTCAAATGCGTGAGCGACTTCGAAGACTTTCTTGAGATCAGTCAGCCGAATGTATCGCAGCACCTGGCCCTGCTCAGAAAACAGGGCCTGATTGACTACTACATTGACGGAAGGCTCAGATGCTATTTTCTGAAAGACCCTATAATCCCGGACCTTCTTGAGGTCATAAAAAGAGACTATATCGATGAACTTCCTGCTCCGGCATGCTGCCCTGTAACAAAAAAAGGCAGATATCCAGGGGCCAGAAGGAATTAATAAACAGGCGCAACGGACGATCTACAACAGGATCTATTCCGGGGAGGATGATTATGCAGAGAGAATTCGTATTCTTTTTTTCGACGACGCCGTACAGCTTTGAAAACACCCACACCTTCATACGGCTGGCAGACGCCGCTCTGACCAGAGGCCATAAAGTCAGGCTGGTGGCCTCCGGAGACGGCGTCTTCTCTATTGTCAAAGGCCAGGTCCCAAAGTCCCTTTCAGCGCTCGAAGACCTCGTCGGCAGGGGCCTCAAGGTCGACATATGAACAGGCTGCATGCAGGGCCGCGGTCTGGCGGCTGAAGATTCCATGGAGGGCAGCGAGATGAGTTCCCTGAAAGGGCTCTTCAACGTAATCAAAACAAAACCCATATTCATCAATATGGGGATTTAGGAGGGCATATGGGAGTGATAAGCATAATTCTGCGAAGGCCGCCTTACGGCTCTGTAGACGCAGCAGAGGCTATACGGCACACCCTCGGCGGGCTCACAAATGACATGACCGTAAACCTGGTGCTTTTGGATGGCGGCGTTAATGCGGCGCGCATTCGGCAGGATATCTCAGGGACCGCATACCTCAGCGCTGAAGGCGGCATTGCGGACTGTGTAGAGATGGGCGCCTCGGTCTATGCGGACCGGATTTCAATGGCTGAGGAACGCATAGCCGATGCTGACCTGGCCGAAGGGGTGAAAAAAGCGGACAGCGGTGAGATATCCGACGTCCTGATGGAATCCGACACTATTATGATATTTTAGCCCGGGCAGCATGCCCGTTTTTGCAAGGAGGTTTAAGATGCTTATAATCATCAAGAGCGGACCGGATACGGCAGAGGGGAAAAGGGCGTTGAAACTCGCAGAGGACATGAAAGCCGGGGTGTGCCTCATGCAGAATGGAGTTTACTTTTGCCGGCAGGACGTGATCAGCAGCCTTTCCGGAAAGGTATACTCAGTCGACGAGGACATGAAACTGCGCGGCATTGTCCCGTGTGGAGGCGTTCAGAGCATCGGTTACAGCGATGCGATAGACCTAATGGCAGAAAACGACAAAGTGGCAGGGATGTTTTAGAAAATCAGCGATCAGCAGCGGTAGCGCTGAATAATAAATAATTGACGAACTCGTAAAAAGTCCAAAAAGAGACGGGTTTGTAAAAAGCTCCGGAGGCAAGGCGCGCAAGAAATGAGGGATGAGGCGTACTTGCAGGTACGTCGCAATGACGAGTTTTGCAGCGCAACGCAGCATACGGACTTTTTACGTAAAAAATCCAAAAAGAGACGGGTTCGTAAAAAGCTCCGGAGGCAAGGCGCGCAAGAAATGAGGAATGAGGCGTACTTGCAGGTACGTCGCAGTGACGAACT
>JAGVHR010000209.1 GCA_020056455.1 Thermodesulfovibrionales bacterium | reverse complement strand
GGGACAACAGGATTCAGAAAGCGGGCCTTTACCGAGCCGAAATAATAGATCGGTTTTTTACCGTCTTTTTCCCCTTCTTTTCCGGCTGCAAAAAGCACTATGGCGGTCTGCGCCATGGCCTCTATGATCGCAGCTCCGGGGAATACCGCCTTGTCGGGAAAATGACCGAGAAACAGTATATCGTTACCTGTTACATTTTTTATCGCAACCGCCTGCTTTCCGGGATCCAATTCCAGAATTTTATCGATCATGATAAAAGGAAACCGCTGAGGAATTAGTTCTTTAATCTGCTCGAAGCTAAGCTGCATTCGGAACTCCTTTTAATCCCTTATATCTTCGAATCACAACGGCTGTATTGTTGCCATAAGGGTCGGCTGATGTGACAAGAGCTGTTTCTATTTGTTTTCTTTCTGCCTGGTTGACCACATAATCGAGATCACACTCAGGGTCTCGCTCCCTGTAATTCATTGTCGGCGGAATAAACCCACCTCTGATCGCAAGGGCTGCTGCTGCCAGTGAAAGAGCGCCGGAAGCAGAAAAAGACTCTCCTATCATGGATTTTACAGAGCTGACAGGAATGTTGAGCGCATGCTTTCCGAATACTTCCTTTATTGCCCTTGTCTCCATTCTGTCAAGCCCCTTTGTGGCATTGGCACAGGAGGATATATATCCGATATCCTCAGGACTGAGGTCAGCGTCTTTCAAGGCGAGCCTGATGGCATCTGCCAGCCCTATTCCAGCATGGCTGAAGCTCCTGTTTGCAGCAGGGTCAAAGGCGCTCCCGCAACCCTTGATTACCGCGATAATCTCCGCTCCTCTTTCCAAGGCATGTCCTTCTTCTTCTATAACAAGCACAGCTGACCCTTCGGAGAAAATAATACCGTTTCTTCCCGCGTCAAACGGACGGCTGACAGGCTCTGATCCATCCATTCCCGACAAGCAACCGAGCGAATGAAAACCAAGGAATGTTTCTTCGCATAGTTCCTCAACTCCCCCTGCAAGGACAACATCAGCCCTCTTCAATGCTATGAAATCAGCGGCATAGGAAACAGCGTCAAGACCGGCGCAAAATCCAGTGGATATGGTTGTGTTAAACCCTTTTATCTTGAAACGTATCGATACCTGGCTTGCAGGAGAGTTTATAACCGTGTTCGGGAAATGCGAAGGATTCACTGACTTCGGACCTTCAAGGATGCCGACGCAATCAAATTGAGAAATGCTGTGAAGGCTCCCGAACGTTGACCCAATCGAGACGCCTATGGAATGTGTATTGTCCTCCGTAACCTCGAGCCCTGCGTCACGTAATGCAAGTCCTGCGGCGGAATTTATCAGCATTGTGCTTCTGTCAAGAGTCCGCAGTCCCTTTCTGCCCAATAACAAGACAGGATCGAAATCAGCTATTTCACCGGCAAGGCGCACATGAAACTGATTTGTGTCAAAAAGGCTTATCTCCCTGAATCCTGTTTTTCCATGAAACAGGGCTTCACTGTAATTGTCCTTTCCTATACCTATAGGCGAAAGAACTCCCATGCCTGTGATGACAACACCTCTGCTGTTTTTCATATGCTCCGGGCCATGCCGCCTATATTCCCAGACCACCGTCGATCTGTATTGCTTCTCCGGTTATATATCCTGATTCCTCGCTCGCAAGAAAGACAACAACCCTTGCAACCTCTTCAGGCGTTCCGAAGCGCCCAAGCGGTATGGTATCGTTAAGCCTTTGCCTGTATTTCTCACGAAAATCAGCTGTCATGTCGGTCTCTATAAAGCCCGGCGCAACCGCATTTACCCGCACATTATAGGGCGCAACTTCTTTTGCCAGTGATCTGGTAAACCCTATTACACCTGCCTTTGCCGCTGCGTAATTGACCTGCCCTGGAAGGGGATGTATCCCGCTTACGGATGAGATGTTGATGATATTCCCGCTCTTCTGTTTCAGAAAAGTTACTATGCAGGCCCGGGTGGTGTTAAAAACTCCGGTAAGGTCCGTGTCGATTACAGAGGTCCAGTCCTCACTGCTCATCATCATTAGAGATTTGTCTATTGTTATACCGGCATTATTCACAAGGATATCAATGCGCCCGAAATCTTCCTTCACCCTCTCAACAAGACCCTTCGCTCCTTCGAAATCACGCACATCCAATTGCAGCGGCAAAGCCCTCCGCCCGAGCTCCCGGATCTCATTTGAAAGAGAGTCTGCAAGGAATTCATTATTGGCATAAGTGAATGCGCAATCAGCGCCTGCCCTGCATAGCGCCAGGACGATCGAGCGTCCTATTCCTCTCGTTCCGCCCGTGACGATCGCCACCCTTCCCGACAACGAATCTGTTTTCACGCCCTGATAAATACCATCAGCTCTGCTCCGGGTAGCGCCGCTTCGAATTTCACAGGGCGCCCGCTTACTTTGTGACGAGATAAAAGACGATTATGCCGGTTTCATCCCGCTTCTCAGTTATGGAAGAAGACGGTATCCCTGCGTCATCCAGTATCTTTCTGAAATCATCCTCATTCCTCTGGAGGAAACCGTCCCAGTCAACAAGCCAGTGGTAATACTGCGGCCTGTATCTTTGAGCATCCTTAAATGCCGGTATAAATATGCCGCCGGGATTAAGCATCTTGTAGATAGTGCTGAACATCTTTACAAGAAAATCAGAGGGAAGATAATCGAAGAGGCCGACACTATAAATAATGTCCTGATTCCCGAAATCCTCCATGCTGATTTCATAATCAAACAGTCTGAGCGCGTTGTATTTGAAAAACTCTATATTTTCACGAAGCCCGGTGTCGGCAAGACGCCGCTGGGCATAATCAAGGGCATCATTGTCGCTGTCTATGCAGACCACCTTTGCGCCGGAGTCGATTATTTCAGGAACTATTCCCACAAGTTCCCGGCAGGCGCCGCAGGCTATATTCAAAATGGAGGGTTCCCGTCTCTGCAGCAGTTCATCCTTCAACATGAGCTCAAGCTTCTTTATCCTGTCTTTCACAGCGCGGCCAAGAGGCAGATCAAGCATGACCCGGTCCAGATAATACCCGATCCCTTCGGAAAGAGGAGTGTTTTTATATGCAAGTTCGAGGGTCTTATAGTCACCCTGCGAGCCCTGCGGCCAAACTCTTGTGCGGTTTATGCAATAGCTTTTCGAGCATGCCGGATTCGTTTCCTGCCGAAACCTGATTCTCGCGCTACGAACAGCTTCCCTGTCTGAAACGTTTTTTTCAAACACCTCGCATGCCTGCATCGCCTCGTCTACAGCTTTTCTGAGCAGCGCCGGAACAGCCTCCTTGTTTTCACCTCGAAGGATGAACCTGTCCTCTATGTCCGCCAGTTCCAGGTTGAATTTCTCAGTCGCAGCATAAAGGCCCGTGTAATATTCCGATAAATCTTCAGCGGCTGATAAGGCTTTATCAGCGCCCTTTTCATTATCATGCACCGGATAAACAATGTCAGGCCTTAATTCGATTCCTGCCCTGTAAAACGCATCCAGTTCCAGGCACCATCTGACAACACCGGCGGAACAGGAATAATCAGTCGCATCATCAAAATATACAATGTGGCCCTCTGACAGAGGATTCAAGGTCTGAAGGCAAAGACCTGTTTCGCTTATATCAATAACACTGCCGTTTCGGTCGAAAGATTTATACTCAGAGAAGTCGTTTCCACTCAGACTATACGATATGGTTTTGGCAAACGGTTTTCTCCTCGACTGTCTTCTCCCCTCATTATTCGGGAAAGCTGAATTCTGCATTGCTACCCTCCTTCTCGGCTGAATATTTTATTTAAATAACTTTTTTTCTGCAGGGCTAATATATAACTGTCATTACCCTGTATACATCATCGGCATCAGCGCCTTTTCAGCAAGGCTGCAATGGGTCTATTCACCCCCCTTCCAAAAAGACTCGTCCTGACTTCCGCATCCTCTCTATCCTCTACGAAATATCCTTTCCGTATAATGGGTTATAATCAAATCCTAAACTTGTAGATTATAGCACTCCGGCATAAGAAAAGAAATTGATTTCGCATTGACTTTATGACAAAAAATACCTCATCATAAAAACACAAAATAATAATATTTTCCAAAAACGAGGGAAGAAATGAGTTTCCAGTACGTTCGTGAAATACCCGGTGTAAAAGAGATCCTGCAGACCATGCCTCTTTCTGCAGAACTGAAGAAGATAAAAAGAAATCGTGATCAAGAGATCAGGGCGGTTTTTGAAAGGAACAGCGAGAAATTTCTTGTAATCATCGGCCCCTGCTCTGCTGACAATGAGGATGCCCTTTGCGAATATGTATCCAGGCTCGCAAGGCTGCAGGAGGAAGTAAAGGAAGCTCTTATCATCATCCCGCGAATTTATACAAACAAACCGCGCACAACCGGAGAAGGCTATAAAGGCATGGCTCACCAGCCTAAACCTAATGAAGAGCCAAACATGGTAAAGGGTCTGAAGGCGATCCGCAAGATGCATATCCGGGCGCTGCAAGAGTCCCATCTTCCGGCAGCGGACGAAATGCTTTATCCGGGCAATTACCCTTATCTGGAGGACATCCTGAGCTATGTTGCGGTTGGGGCCAGGTCAGTGGAAAGCCAGCTTCACAGACTCACAATCAGCGGTCTGGATGTCCCTTCCGGCATGAAAAACCCCACTGGAGGAGACCTTGAGGTAATGCTGAACTCAGTGCAGGCCGCGCAACTGCCTCATGTCTTTGTATACAATGGATGGGAAGTAAAGACAACCGGCAATCCGCTTGCCCACTGCATACTGCGGGGCGCTGTTGACCCCTATGGAACAAATATCCCTAACTACCATTATGAAGACCTTATGCGACTATCAGAGAT
Source organism: Thermodesulfovibrionales bacterium (assembly GCA_020056455.1). Classification (GTDB taxonomy): domain Bacteria; phylum Nitrospirota; class Thermodesulfovibrionia; order Thermodesulfovibrionales; family UBA6898; genus UBA6898. Next base: position 12,883 of record JAGVHR010000209.1, on the reverse strand, counting down.
ATATAAAAAGCGCAACCTCTTAAACCCGGCAATTATCGTGGATACGAACCATGCGAACTCGAACAAGAAGTTCCATGAGCAGCCCCGTATCGCAAAAGAGGTGATGAGAAGCCGTAAGCATTCCAAGACGCTGAGGACCAAGGTCATGGGCCTGATGATCGAAAGCTACCTTGTCGAAGGCAGCCAGAAGATCGGGGAAAACATCTACGGCAAATCAATCACTGACGCCTGCCTCAGCTGGGAGGAATCGGAGCGTCTTGTCAGGGACCTGGCCGGGAATATCTGACAGCCTGATACCGTTCGGGGTTCTGCCACGAATGAGACTTTCTTCGCGTCAGTCTGCATATTGCACATTTTTGAGCTTTTCGTTTATACTACAGACGCAACTTTTGGAGCTGAGGGGAACCTTAGAGACTTTGAAAGCCTCTGAGGTTTTTTATTCGTTGTTAAAATATAACAGGAGGAAGTACGTGGAAAAGAAACTTTATGTCGGCAACATCTCATTTCAGGCAACAGAAGAAGATCTCAGGGAACTCTTTGCAAAGAGCGGAGATGTTGAATCGGTAAAGATGATAACCGATCAGATCACCGGCAAACCCAAGGGATTCGGCTTTGTGGAAATGGCAACCGAAGAAGATGCAAAGAAGGCGATTACTGCACTGAATGGGACTTCATTTAAGGACCGGTCCATTACCGTGGCAGAGGCAAAACCTCAGCAGCCAAGGGAAAAGCGCGGATTTGGCGGCGGCGGCGGTGGTGGCCGTGGCGGATTTGGCGGCGGTGGTGGCCGTGGCGGATTTGGCGGCGGACGGAGATAATCGGTCTTGGATATAAAAGTTTTTGGAAATGATATTGAAAAAGCGCTGAAATCTCTGAAGCGGCAACTTCAGAAAGAGGGGCTATTCAGAGAAATCAAGCAGAGAAGCTTTTACGAAAAGCCTTCTGAGAAGGACAAGCGGAAACGAAGAGAAGCTCAGAAGAAACGAATGAAGGCCCTTAAAACCAGGAATTTTTCCAGAAGGGCAGATTGACACCGGATATTTTCGGCATATCTACACTTTGTGCCTGTTAGATTTCCATATGTCCTGTCAGCATTCTCGTTTGAACGCCTCAGCTATTCGTTGCGTTGTGGTAAGACTGTAAAACAAATTCAGTCTGCTGCAAAGTGCTGCGATAGCTGAGGTTTTTTCAGGAATAGACCATGTAATAATTGTATGTTCCTCACAGTTGTCAGGCTCGTAAAGAATCCCGAGGTGTCACCCCCGAATGAAAAGAGGGATCTATCAACCGTTTTAAAAAACAAGATTTCTCACTTCATTCGAAATGACAAATTGACCTTTTTTCGACTTTTTTCAAGAGTCTCACAGTTGACTGAATTTGCCTGAATCTATGGCCTCCTGAGGTTTCTAAACCGTTGCAACGAAATTCGCCACAAGGTCGCCGACTTCCGTAGTAGAGTAGCCCATATTGCCCGCAGCCTGGCTTTTCATCTTCTGCATTACAGATGTCATGGCAGTCTCAACAGCCTGTGCCGCAGCTGTTTCGCCGAGTGCATCGAGCATCATCATGCCTGCTCCGATAGCTGCCATAGGATTGATCACGTTCCTGCCTGCATATTTAGGAGCGCTTCCGCCCATTGGTTCAAACATTGAAACGCCTTCGGGATTGATGTTGCCGCCGGCAGCCACGCCAAGGCCTCCCTGAATCATGGCGCCAAGGTCAGTGATAATATCGCCGAAGAGATTCTCCGTAACTGCTACGTCAAACCACTCAGGGTTCTTGACAAACCACATATTTGCGGCATCGACATGGTTATAGTCCCTCTTGAGATCAGGATACTGCTGTTCACCCATCTCTTCAAAGGCGCGGTACCAGAGGTCACCGCACTGCGTCAACACGTTGCGCTTGTGTATGAGCGTAATCGGTTTTCCCGAATATTTGGAGTTCATTGCATTACGCTTCTTCTTCAGTTCAAAAGCATATTTCAGACACCGGTCCACCGTACGCCTGTCATATACCATCAACTGAGTTGCAATCTCATCGATGGTGCCCACGCGGGTTGCTCCTCCATGGCCCGTGTATATACCGCCGGTGTTTTCGCGTATTACAACAAAATCGATGTGCTCCGGTCCCTTGTCTTTGAGAGGCGTATCAACATTGGGATAGAGCTTCACCGGCCTGAGATTGATGTACTGATCAAGACTGAAACGTATCTTCAGTAATATGCCTGCTTCAAGCACACCAGGCTTGACATCGGGGTGACCGATGGCGCCGAGAAACATGGAATCAAACTTCCTGAAATCATTAATAGCGCTGTCAGGGAGTATCTCGCCGGTTTTGAGATAACGCTCTGCTCCGAAATCGAAATGGACAAGGTCCAGCCTGAACCCAAACCTTGCCGAGGCAGCGTTCAGCACCTTCAAACCTTCGGCCACAACCTCCGGACCAGTACCGTCACCGGGAATTATCGCAATATTGTATGATTTTGCCATTAGGTCCTCCTGAATCGAATAAAGTTCAATATAATAGCACACCAGCATTGCCTCTTTGTTTGTTCGGCGCCATGGCCAGGCCCTATATGATAGACTATTGCAAACATCAAATCCGGAGGGACGCATGATTAACTCATTTACAGACGCATCAGCCTGCTGGAACACTATTCTTTCCGATGTCGGCAAAAACAGGGGATTACTTTCAGAGATCGAAAGATTTGCCCGCGAAAACAGGGCGCCCTGCAAAGTCGTCTTCGGCACCTCGGGCTGGAGAGGCGAGATCGGCACAGACTATACATTCAGAAATGTGCGGGTTGTCACATCAGCAATCATCGGGATGCTCAGATCGAATGATCCTGTAGTCATGTCGGCCATGGGTGTGAAAGACTTTGCAGAAATTCAAAGGCACGGTATCCTTGTAGGCCATGACAACAGATTTCTCGGCCCTGAGTTCAGCATGGAGGTGATCGGCCTTTTGCACAAAGCCGGTATCAGGACATGGTATGCAGGAGAAGCAGCGACCCCGGAGTTATCAGCCGGAATCGAGATGCTCCACGCAGCTTGCGGCATCAACCTCACACCGTCTCACAACCCTGCAAACTACGCCGGTTTCAAGTTTAACCCCTCTGACGGCGGGCCCGCAGGCTCAGAGATCACCTCAGTGATAGAAGAAACTGCAAACAGGATGATGAAAGACGCTCTGGCGCCCGGGGCCATAAGCACGGAAGAGGTGGAAAGTATCGACCTGACCTCATTGTATATGGACTATATCTCAGAGAGAAAAACCCTTGACATCCAGAGAATAAAGAAGTTCATTTCAGAGGAGGACTGCTTTATCTGCATCGATAATGTTCACGGCTCAACAAGGGGCAAGATACAAAGGATCCTTGGAGAAGGGCCCAGGATAGCGTATCTGCGGACAGAGGATGATTACCTCTTCGGCGGAGTTGCGCCTGAGCCGTCCGAGAAGAATATGTCTGGCGTGGATAAATCCCTTAAAAACAGCAAAGCAAAGCTGAAGCTCGGTGTGATAATGGACCCTGACGGTGACCGCATCAGATTCTCCGACGGGACCACTCAGATCCCAATGAACTATTTCGGCGCCATGGCCCTGCATTTCCTCCACGTACACAAAAAAATCAACGGCGTTGTAGCAAAGTCGGTCGGCACAAGCAACTTTGTAAATGCTGTTGCCGGAAAGCTCGGCATACCTATAAAAGAAACCAGGGTCGGGTTCAAGAACTTCAGGCCCTATCTCCTTCCTTCTTCAAAAGAGCGCGCCATTGTTGCCTTCGAAGAATCAGACGGTATCTCCGGATACAACCATACTCTCGAAAAGGACGCCATTTTCGGCATGCTTTTGTCTATTGAGATGATGGCTGTAACAGGCAGGAACCTCAGTGTCTATCTCAAGGAAATCATGGACGAGTTCGGCTATTTCTATCCTGACCGCTCAGGCATTTCTGTTGACCGGTCGCTTTCCGGAGAACCGCTGACAATGAAACTTTCAGCAATCAGCCGGCAGTATAAGAAGGGCACGTCGTTATCTGTAGGCGGAAAAACACGAATAGTCGCGGATTTAATCACTGTTGATGGCACTAAGCTTGTATTCGATGACGGCTCCTGGCTTATGATACGGCCCTCCGGGACAGAGCCGAAGGTCAGATTCTATATCGAAGCTCGGACGGAAGAGGACAAAAAGGCGGTTTTCGAGGCTGCAGAGCGCATGACCAGAGAAGCGTTGGGGACGTAGGATTCCTCCTTACAATCCCGGCCTCATTGACCTCATGAATATATTTTGTGTACCATCAATGGGTCCCGCTTGACATATCTTGCCGGGGATTCGTACGTCTTGTTAAGAACATATCCATAATTACCGGAGGAGCGTGTGAAGAAGATGAGCATTGATGAATTAAGCATAAATACAATCAGAATGCTGTCTGCAGATGCAGTGCAGCAGGCCAACTCAGGGCATCCTGGTATGCCCATGGGAGATGCAGCCATGGCTTACGTGCTCTGGCAGAAATTCCTGAGGCATAATCCAAAAAATCCCCGCTGGCAAAACCGCGACAGGTTCGTTTTATCAGCCGGTCACGGCTCAATGCTTCTTTACAGCCTCCTGCACCTTACCGGCCATGATATTTCGCTTGATGATATAAAGAATTTCAGACAATGGGAGAGCAAGACGCCGGGCCACCCTGAATACTGCCTGTCCTGCGGTATCGAAACAACAACAGGCCCTCTCGGACAGGGCTTCGCCACCGGAGTCGGCATGGCAATGGCTGAAAAATATCTCTCCGAGATGTTCAACAAACCCGGATTCCCTCTTGTTGACTATAATATCTATGGCATAGTAAGCGACGGCGACCTCATGGAAGGCCTGTCAGCAGAAGCCGCATCTCTTGCCGGCCACCTGAAACTCGGCAAGATCGTCTACCTCTATTCCGACAACAAAATAACGATAGAAGGATCAACAGAGATCGCATTCACTGAGGACGTTGCAAAGAGGTTCGACTCCTATGGCTGGCACGTGCAGCGCGCAGAAGGCAATGACCTGAAGGGCATCGAAAAGGCAATCACAGCAGCAACAAAAGAGAAGAACAGGCCATCGATCATTCTTGTACGTACCCACATCGGCTTCGGCAGCCCTCACAGACAGGACACTCCGGATGCCCACGGTTCACCTCTCGGTGAAGAAGAGCTCAAGCTCACAAAACAGACCCTCGGTTGGCCCCTCAAGAAGTTCCATGTGCCTGCCGACGCCTTTCGCAATATGAAGAAGGCTGTGCAAAAAGGCAAAAATTTTGAAGCTGCCTGGACGTCCATGTTCGGCAAATATGCAAAAAAATACCCCGAACTTGCAAAGACCTGGGAAACAATGTCTTCCGGAAAACTCCCGGATGCGTGGGAAAAGCTTCTCCCCATTTTTCGGCCTGAAGACGGCCCTATGGCAACACGGTCTGCATCCGGTAAGGTGCTGAATGCAATTGCAGATGCATTGCCCCAGATCATAGGCGGTTCAGCAGATCTTGCGCCTTCAAATAATACTCACCTGAAAAACTTTTCTGACTTCGGTCAGGCAAAAGGCGGCAGGAATATCCATTTCGGAGTAAGGGAACATGCAATGGGCGCTGTCATGAACGGCATGGCTTTAAGCGGCATGCTCATCCCATATGGCGGAACTTTTCTGGTATTTTCAGACTATATGAGACCTGCTATCAGGCTCGCCGCTCTCATGGGGACGCACGCAATCTATGTGTTCACACACGATTCCATCGGTCTGGGTGAAGACGGTCCCACGCATCAGCCGATAGGCCATCTCACCAGCCTTAGGGCCATGCCCCAGCTCTATGTAATCAGACCTGCAGATGCCAACGAGACTGCGATCGCCTGGAAGATTGCGATTAAAGACACGAGGCGCCCGCACGCTCTCGTGCTATCCCGCCAGAATCTGCCTGTTCTCGACAGAAAAAAATACCCCTCTGCCGCCAATGTGGAAAAAGGCGGGTATACGCTTCTGGATTGCAAAGGCGCTCCTGATATCATTCTCCTTTCCTCAGGCGCTGAGATCCATCCAACGCTTGCAGCGGCAGAAGAATTGCAGAAAAAAGGTATAAAGGCAAGAGTTGTGAATATGGTATCCTTCGAACTCTTTGAGCAGCAGTCTCAGGCTTATAAAAATAACGTACTTCCTTCGAGGGTCGAAAAGAGACTCGCTATCGAGGCAGCAGCAACCCTGAGTTGGCACAAACACGTGGGATTGAAAGGAGATGTCATCGGCATCGACCGCTTCGGCGCTTCAGCCCCAGCCAAGGTCCTTTTTGAGAAGTTCGGTTTTACAAAAGAGAATATTATTGAAAGGGCAAGAAAATTACTAAAAAAATAGTGCAGAGTTTATAGACAAATACTAACTGTACTTTATAGAGAGTTCATACTCAATGCTTGCATGATCAGAAACCAGGGCATCGACCTTTCCGCAACAGGTAAGAGTTCCCTTTTTTTCCTTTTTATGGGCCTTGATCATCCCGGTAATTATTGATGTCAGGTCAAAACCACCGTTATCGCATCCCTTTATCATGCAGTCCATCTTGAAATATGCATATGAGGTCGGAAAGATATTAAGGGTACGCACCATGAGCACCGGGTTTGCTCCCTTCTGATAATAGGTCATGTGGACTACAATATCGGCAACTCCGGGGAAGCGGTCTGAAATCAGTCCGGCGGCAAACCTGGTCTGCTTTCTTAATTCCATCTTTGCGGCGTGATTTTGTCTGTTTGCCATATTTTACCTTATAAAACGGCAAATCCCCCCTGCAAAAGCAAGGGGGATTCAGCCGGTCAATTACATTTTTACGACATTGACTGCCTTGGGGCCTTTCGGTCCCTTCTCAGTATCAAAGCTGACTGAGTCACCCTCGGCAAGGGACTTAAAACCATTGCCGGAGATGGATGAATAGTGCACAAAGACATCACTACCGTCTTCACTGGTGATAAACCCGAAACCCTTGGATTCGTTGAACCACTTAACTGTTCCATTAGCCATTTCCTTATACCTCCTTACATAAAAACTAAAGCTCAGAAACTGTTCAGGGAATAAAAAAAAGGCCCCAAAGCTAAAAGTCTTTTTGGCCTTACCAGTTCAAAAACTCTGAAACTTCATTAATAGAATACTATATTAGTTAACGTAGAGTCAACAACAATACCCATTTCAAATGTTTCGCATTGATTTCCATGTGAGGCAACCGGCGATAATACAAGAGTACAAAAGGCATTCTTGTCGGGAAGTTCTGTATAATAAAGCATGTCAGGGCTTGATCAGGATCTTCAAAAAGCAAGAGAAAAAACCCCTTATGGACTCCTCGTGATTATTTTTCTGATATTGGGCTCGGTGGCAGGTGTTGCCGGAGGTTTCCTGTACTGGACCCTTTCGGACCTTCCCAAGATCAACGCCATTGAACAATACGTACCTGTCGAGTCTTCAAAGGTTTATTCCAGTGACGGCCAGGTTCTGGCGGAGTTCTACGTTGAACGCAGGACCTTCCTGCCCCATTATGAGATCCCTGATCACGTAAAGAAAGCTATCATCGCTATTGAAGACGCAAGATTCTACAGCCACCCCGGAGTTGATATGATCGGTATTTTCAGGGCGCTTGTCCAGGACATAAGGGCAGGCAGCATAAAACAGGGGGGGAGCACCATTACACAGCAGCTTGCAAAAATGCTGTTTTTGAAACCGGAAAAATCAATCAAAAGAAAGATCCGGGAAGCTGCTCTCTCTATCAGAATTGAGAGGCGCTATACAAAGGATGAGATACTCGGACTGTACCTCAATCAGGCATATTTCGGCACACGGGCATACGGTATAGAGGCCGCGAGTCAGACCTATTTCGGCAAGCAGGCAAAAGAACTCTCACTTGCCGAGGCAGCTCTTCTTGCATCTCTTCCCAAGGCCCCCTCCCACTATTCGCCCTTTAGAAACCATGACAAGGCAAACGACAGGCGGGCAGTCGTACTTCAGCAGATGCTTGGGCATAAGTTCATCGATCGCAGGCAGTATGAAGCTGCAATAAAAGAGCCCCTGCCTGCAGCACCTCATTACCGGAAATACGAAGCGCCCTATTTTATCGAGCTGCTCAGGCAGCAGCTCGAGCAGAAGTTCGGCAATAAGCTCTATACATCAGGTTACAGAATCTATTCGACCGTTGATCTGAAAATGCAACAGGCAGCTGAAAAGGCCCTTGCCAACGGGATCACCATTATTGAAAAAAGGCGTAAACCCGGAATTCAGGCGTCCCTCGTTGCTATTGACCTCCGCTCAGGTCATATCAGGGCAATGGTCGGCGGTTTTGATTTCTGGAAAAACCAATTCAACAGGGCAACTCAGGCCATGCGGCAGCCCGGCTCAGCATTTAAGCCTTTTGTGTATTTAGCAGCTCTCAGGGAAGGAATGACATCAGAGGATATGATCAATGACTCGCCAATCTCTTTCAGGGGAAACAAGCCGGGTCAGATCTGGGCTCCAAAAAATTACGATGGAAAGTATAATGGCGCCGTGTCTCTGAAAACAGCGCTGGCACGCTCGCTAAATGCTGCAACAGTCCGGCTTGCAAGCAAGGTCGGTATTGATAATATCATCGGCACAGCCCGGGAACTTGGAATCAGGAGCGATATGCAGCCCTATATGCCTTTAGCGCTTGGAGCTTCTGATATGACTCTTCTTGAAATGACCCATGCCTATTCTGTTTTTGCCTATGGAAAAAAAATGGATCTTATACCTTATGAGCGCATCGAAAACAGGGACAGGGTCCTCATCGAGGAAAATCTGCCGAGGCTGACAGATATCCTTGAAGAGGGAATAACAAGGGAACTCAGGATACTACTGGGCGCAGTCGTAAAGGAGGGAACAGCATCAAAGGCCAGGGAACTGAAAAGACCCATATATGGCAAGACAGGCACCACCAATGACTACACTGATGCATGGTTTATAGGATTTGATGAAGCCCTTGCTGTCGGCGTGTGGGTAGGCAGAGATAATCATACCTCAATCGGCAACAAAGAAACAGGCGCTCAGGCTGCCCTGCCCATATGGATCGAGTTCATGAAGTCAGTCACGGTTAATTGACGTAACAAAAAAGAGCCGAAACTCAGACACTTCTGAGTTCCGGCTCCTGACTTCAGGCCTCTATATCCTTATTTTTTCGGTTCTTCCTTCTTCTCTTCAGGCATTGCAGGCGCCTCCTGAACTGCCGGTTGTGCAGGAGCCGGGCCGGCCTTTAACAACCCTTCCCTGTTGATCTCCACCTTGTGGGATTTCTTCAACTCCGCCATATAGGCATCAAAGACTGCTCTCTGCTTTTCACCGGAAAGCTTCTGGGAGATCAGATCATGAATCTTCTCGTATGGGATCGGCTCGCCGGCCTTTTTGTCTGTGACTTTAATAATATGGTAGCCAAACTGGGTTTTGACCGGTGAGCTTGTGATTTCTCCAACATTGAGCGATGCTGCTCCACGCTCGAATTCAGGGACCATCTGGCCTTTTTTGAAAAAGCCGAGGTCTCCACCGTTTTTTGCAGAACCGGTGTCAATCGAGACAGCCCTGGCAATCGCATCAAACTTCTCTCCCTTCTTAAGCCGTTCAAGGACCTTTCCGGCCTCCCCCTCTGTCTTGACCAGAATATGACTTGCCCTTAATTCCTTCGCAACGACAAAGTCATTTTTATTCTTTTCATAATAATCCTTTATTTCCTGATCAGGAACCCCGGCTTTTGCCAGTATCTCTTTTTCAAATACTTGCGAAACAAGAGTAAGTTTCCTGAAATCTTCAACCTTTTTATTGAATTCCGGACTCTTGTCCACGCCCTTCTTCAAGGCCTCCTTATAAATAAGCTCTTTATTGATAATTTCGTTGAGAAACTTCTCTTTTCCTGCCGCGTCAGCAAACATCTGTCTGGCATAATCAGGAAGAGCCTGAAATTCACTATCAAAGTCTGCCTGTGTAATATTTGTATTGTCTATCCTGGCCAGATAGGCTCCCTTCACATCAGCTTCCTTCTTTGAACATGCCATTACCGCTACTGCAAGAATACATATTAATACTGCTTTTTTCATTACACTGACCTCCAAATCTAAAGTGCATCTGTTATAGCATAGAAGCCAGGATTATGGGTATGCTTTTTGACATGAAAACTTTTTTTGTGATAGATTATCGAGTTATGAAAAAACATACTATTTCCAGAAAACTCTTCCAGAAGGCAATCAGGATCATCCCAGGCGGAGTCAACAGCCCTGTGCGGGCTTTTAAAGCTGTCGGAGGCTGTCCTCTTTTCATAGACAAGGCAAAAGGGTCACACATCTATGATGCTGACGGAAACTCCTATATTGACTACGTACTTTCCTGGGGGCCCATGATCCTGGGCCATGCTCATCCGGTAGTCGTAAGAGCGCTGAAAAAAGCTGTTGAAAAAGGCACAAGCTACGGCGCTCCCACAGCGCTCGAAATTGAGCTTGCGGAACTGGTCCTCAAGGTTTATCCTTCCATGGACAAAGTCCGCATGGTGAATTCGGGCACAGAAGCCACCATGTCTGCAATCAGGGCAGCACGCGGTTTTACCGGCAGGGACAAAATCATCAAATTCGAGGGTTGCTACCACGGTCACTCAGACGGACTGCTCGTCAAGGCAGGCTCAGGCGCAATGACCTTCGGCGTGCCTGACAGCCCAGGAGTGCCGAAGTCCTATGCGCAAAATACAATTACTCTTCCCTTCAACGACGCTGAGGCTGTCAGGCATATCATTGAGAAAGAGTGGAAGAATATCGCCTGCGTAATCCTTGAACCGGTTGTCGGCAATATCGGCTGTGTGCTGCCGAAACCGGGCTTTCTTGAAACACTCAGAAAACTCACCGGAAAATCAGGCATAGTGCTGATTTTCGATGAAGTGATGACAGGTTTCAGGGTATCTTTTGGCGGGGCCCAGGCATACTACGGCATCCGGCCGGACATGACCTGCCTCGGAAAAGTAATCGGGGGAGGCCTACCGGTAGGAGCATATGGCGGCAGAAAAGAAATCATGGATATGATATCTCCTGAAGGACCGGTATACCAGGCCGGTACGCTTTCCGGCAATCCGCTTGCAATGACCGCGGGAATCGAGACTATCAGGGAACTTTCCAAACCAGGGATATACAGAGAAATCGAAAGAAAGTCCACTATGATCGAGCAAGGTTTAAAGGACGCTGCTGTCAAAGCAGGCGTTAAGACCCGTTTTTACAGGGCAGGCAGCATGTTTTGCACATATTTTATCGATATTGACGTTACTGATTACACTACTGCAAAAAAAGCTGACACCGCGAAGTTTTCCAGGTTCTTCCGTGAGATGCTCGAACAGGGAGTAAACCTTGCACCCTCGCAGTTTGAGGCAGGTTTTATATCCATGGCGCATTCAGACAGTGATATAGAGGCAACGATAACCGCTGCTTATAACAGCATGAAGAAAATCAAGTAAAGAACCCTGCGGGACATGAGGCGTGATATGACATTGAATCCGATCAAGTTGTTTAAGGTTCTTACAAATTGGCTTTCAGAAAGACTCTCTCGCAAGGCAAAGATCATCCTTGCTGTGTTCGCCATGATGATGGCTATCATAATGGGCTTTGCCGGCTACAAGATCAATGACTATTTCGAAAATGACCCGAATGCGTGCTTTGCATGCCATGTGCATGACGAAGCAAACAAGCAATGGGCGAAAAGCGAACACGCAGGCATCAATTGCCATGAGTGCCATCACTCGTCCAAGAAGGACCAGGTAAAACAGATGTTCCGTTTTGCCTTCCTTGGGCAACGGGCCGTCGAACCAAGGCACGGCGAGATCATTGTGCCGAGGACCCTCTGTCTTCACTGCCACTGGGAGCGGGATGATAAATTCCCGAATGCCCCTGATATCAGCAGATCACGTTACCACGCAAAGCACGTTTTCAATGAAAAGATAGAATGCACCAAATGCCACGGATACCGGACGCATAAATTCAGCATGGAAGAAAGGTATTGCCTGACGTGTCATCCGGATAGGGACTTCAGTTTGCCCGGAAAAGATGTACAGGCAGGAGCAAAACTTCCGATGGGTGATCTTCCATGTCTCAACTGCCATACTGACCGCACCTCGACACTTCTGCCTGGAAAAAAGAAATGTCTTTTCTGCCACGGAGAGGAGAAGATCAGGCAGGAACTGATTGCAGACGCCACATTTGACGTTAAACATTTTCTGCCCTCTGAGCAGACTATCAGCAAAGCAAACAAGATTATCATGCCAGCGGGCGCTGCCATGCAGTTCGACTGCATTACCTGCCATAACCCGCATCTGGAGGCCCGGCCGAATTGGGAGAACTGCACAGTGAAATGTCATGCCAATGTTCCAAAAACAGGCAGGCATGAAGTGCACCTGCAAATGAACCTGCAGTGCAAAAACTGCCATAAGCCTCATATGTGGAAAGTCACGCCTGAACAGGCAAAGAAGGAATGCGTTACCTGCCACGCTTATAAGGACCCGAAGTTGTTTCTGAAATAACGAGCGAGCATCACAAGCGGGCCTGAGAAATTAGCAGCTGTGGCCCGCTTGTTTCCAATATATTAGGATGGAAGTGGAAGCCCGATTACGACCTGCAACTCCATTTACGAAGCCGGCAATGTATAAACTCCAGTTGCACAAAAACAGCACAGCAGTCGGAGACGGCAGGCTGAAAAGCCTTTCGCAGCAATACCTTGAAGGCCCTTGCGGCTGCTTTTGCCGCCAATACCAGGGCACAACTGCAAGTGAAGTCCTGATTGCCATGCTCAGGCCCCTGAATAGTTCATATTGCCTTGAAAGGATTTGAGGATTGCCGGATTCGAATGCAGC
>JAGVHR010000080.1 GCA_020056455.1 Thermodesulfovibrionales bacterium | reverse complement strand
TGTGACCCTGACAATTCAGCAGGGCACAACAGTCAAGCTCTGGAACATAGGCATGTATATCAACGGCGTCCTTAACGCCAACGGCAGCCCCGGACGGATCAATTTCACCTCCCTGCGTGACGATTCCATCGGAGAAGACACAAACGGCGACGGATCAGGGACAGTTGCTGCTCCTGGAAACTGGCTTGGCCTCTATCTGGGACCGGGCGCAGGCAGTTCTGTAATGAATAATTGCGCTGTTTCCTTCTCAGGCGCATACAATAACGGCTATGGCCTTGGTGATTTTCACGGCTGGAGAAAGACTTCTGTGCTTGTCGATTCCTCAAGCCCCTCTTTATTCGGTTTAAGAGTTACGAATAGCGGTACCAACGGAATCGAGCTTTATGCTTCACATGCAAACATTACATATGGAAGACTTGAATCCATCGGAGCGACTGGGCTTGTTGCTGACGGAAACTCAAACCCCTCGGTCTCGCACGTCAACTTTATAGGCAGCACAGCAGTAAGCGGCTTCACAAATTCAAATACCGCAATAGCAATCAACGCCAGACAAAATTATTGGGGCGCTGCAACAGGTCCGTATGACCCGTCAGACGATAGACCGACCGGAGGTCTTTATAATCCGGGCGGCAGCGGCGTTTCAGTCTCAAACGGCATTGATTACTCGTCATGGCTTGCAGCAGAAGATGGCGGAGAGTACCATCTGATAACCGCTTCAGCCGGAAAGGGTGGCAGTATCTCTCCTTCTGGACTTGTGGATGTGACTCATGGGGCTGACCAGGAGTTTGACATAATGGCAGACGCAGGCTATGACATAGCTGATGTCCTTGTCGATGGAGTTTCCCAGGGTCCTTTGGTAACCTTTACCTTTGCAGGCGTAATTACGAACCATACGATTGAAGCTGTTTTTACCAGGGCCGCAGATATGGTAAACGCAGGGGATGTCAACGGCAACGGAGCTGACGACCTTGCCGCGCTGAAAACACAGGCTGTTACCAATATACATTATGTTTATGTAAGGGACGGAATGACAGGCGCCCTGATCCAGACACTGAATTTCGGGACCGGCTGTGAGTTCATTGATCTGAAGGCTGTAGCTGACATCAACGGAAACAGCGCAGCAGAGATAGCAGTGCTCTGTGTCGATAAAGTAACGTCCGGGGTTTTTGTAACAGTAAAGGACGCCCTCTCCGGAGATTTGATCAGTGACATCACATACGACAGCAACTTTGCGCCTGTAACAGCTGTGGTTGTTCCTGACATCAACGGCAACTCCTTTGATGAGATCGGAGTATTAGGCGTCAATTCGTCCACAGGCGCTGTAAGAGTCCAGCTAAAGGACGCTTCAACAAAGGCCCTGTTGAAAAACATAATATACGACAGCAACTTTGCGCCTGTAACAGCTGTGGTTGTTCCTGACATCAACAGCAACTCCTTTGATGAAATCGGAGTATTGGGCGTTAATTCGTCCACAGGCGCAGTGAGCGTTCAGGTAAAGGACAGCTCAACAAAGGCCCTCATCAGGAATGTCTCATACGATAAAAACTACTCGCCTGTGACAGCTGTCCCGATGGCTGATCTGAGCGGCAACTCATTGCCTGAAATGGCAGTGCTCGGTGAAAATCCGACAAACAGCAGTCTTCGCGCAATAGTTAAGGATATTTCCGCGAATGCGCTTATAAGAAATATCCCTGTTCCTTAAAGAGTCAGGAGACTGTGCGATATGAATACGTTATTGATTATTGTTTTTGTGGCAGCCTATGCGGCAATAGCTCTCGAACATCCGCTCAAGATCAATAAAAGCGCACCTGCCCTGGTAGGCGCAGGTTTGCTATGGACCATCTACGCGGTTTTCACGGGCCATGTCACCGAACAACTGAACGAAACTCTTTCAGCCACAGCCCAGATCGTTTTCTTTCTAATGGGAGCAATGACAATCGTTGAGGTTGTTGACGCCCATGACGGTTTTGACGTTATCACAGCCAGGATTAAAACAACCAGGATGACGACTCTGTTGTGGCTGGTCGGGTTCGTCACGTTCTTCTTAAGCGCAGTGCTCGACAACCTGACGACAACCATCGTAATGTTGTCTCTAATCCGAAAGTTGCTGGGTCAGAAAGAAGACAGATTATTCTTCGCAGGAATCATTGTCATTGCAGCCAATGCCGGCGGTGCGTGGTCGCCCATCGGTGATGTAACTACCACCATGCTTTGGATAGGCGGCCAAATTACTGCTCTGGCGATTATCAAGGGCGTTTTTGTCCCTTCAGTAGTCAATATGGTGGCGCCTTTAGCTGTTATCAGCTATATGCTTCGGGGAAAGACTATTGTCTGCCCTGATAAGCCGGAGGAAGGCTGCGGCAAATATGAGACAACCGCATTCGAGAGAAGTTTCATGTTCTTTGCAGGGATCGGTATACTGTGCGCTGTTCCTGTGTTCAAGACCTTGACACATTTGCCCCCGTTTATGGGCATTTTGTTTGGTCTTGGACTTCTATGGCTGGCCGGAGAGTTGATCCACCGCAATAAAGAAGACGAAGATAAACAGCACCTGACTCTTGTGGCGGCGCTCACAAGAATCGATATGTCGTCACTCGTATTCTTTATTGGGATTCTGCTTGCCGTAGCAACACTCGAACATACGCATATCTTGACTTCGCTTGCCCAATGGCTCGACAAGGCAGTAGGCAACCAGGCGATTATTGTTTCCACTTTTGGGCTGGTAAGCGCTATCGTGGACAACGTGCCGCTTGTTGCCGCGTCCATGGGCATGTATTCGATAACACAATTCCCGCCGGATTCGTTTCTGTGGGAGTTTCTTGCCTATGCGGCAGGGACAGGTGGTTCGATCCTGATCATCGGTTCAGCCGCGGGTGTTGCCGCCATGGGTATTGAGAAAATTGAATTCTTCTGGTATGTACGGAAGATCAGTTTGCTTGCCCTGATCGGCTATATAGGCGGTGCAGTTGTTTACGTCTTCCTGCACTGAACCTCTGACCCTGCAAATCCTTCCGGCAGCATTGCATCCTATCCTCCCTGAGCAAGAGTAACGCAGGCACTCAGGTTGTTATGGTCGTTCGCGCCGGTCTTGAATTCAGAGGAAAAGTGAAAAGAGATTTCCGTGTTTTCCTCTATTGTCCGTTTCAAGACCCAGGGTGATTCGGCAAAGAAAACAGGATGGCCGTCCCTGTCAAAGGCAATGCGTCCGGATTTGCGCCGAAAGAACTCATCTGTTTTTCTCCTGTCCTCAGAACTGATCCAGCAGGCCTTAAAAAAGTCCATTGGGCTGAAGCGGCAGGATGCTCCGTATTCATTCAGCAAACGGTACTGAATAACATCGAACTGAAGCTCGCCGACAGTGCCTATGATCTTTCTGTTCCCATCTTTTTGAATGAAAAGTTGCGCTACCCCCTCGTCCGTAAGCTGCTCAATGCCCCTCTCCAACTGCTTGGATTTCATAGGGTCTGTATTGATAACCTCCTTGAAAATTTCAGGAGAAAAGCTCGGGATGCCGTGAAAGATAATCCGCTCGCCTTCGGTCAGGGTATCGCCGATTTTGAAGTTGCCTGTGTCGTAAAGTCCGATGACGTCCCCAGGATAAGCCTCTTCGATAAGGACCTTTTCCTGGGCCATAAAGCTCGCGGGGCTCCTGAACCTGAGATTTTTCCCGGATCTTACATGGTAGTAAAGCTTGTTCCGCTCAAATCTGCCTGAGCATATCCGCAGGAAGGCGATCCTGTCTCTGTGTCGCGGGTCAAGGTTAGCGTGTATCTTGAATACAAAACCGCTGAATCTGTCTTCATGAGGGAGGATAGTTCGGACATCAGCGGGCCGGGCACCGGGTGCAGGGGCAATAGTTATAAAAGTGTCGAGCAGTTCCTTTACTCCGAAATTGTTTATGGCGCTTCCGAAAAATACCGGCGCAACCTCGGCTTCGAGATAGCGATTCTGATCAAAAGGCTCATACACACCCTCGACCAGGGCTATATCCTCGCGCAGCCGGACAGCATAATCACCAAGGCGCATATCCAGGAGGCAGTCGTTCAGATCATCTATGGCAAGCCCATCGCTGCCGGGCAGGGTATTTTCACCCGGATTAAAGAGGTAGACACTCTTGTCATAAAGATTATAGACCCCCTTGAAGGACCTGCCCATGCTTATGGGCCAACTCAGAGGGCGCACCCGGATGTTCAGCTTCTCCTCAATCTCGTCGAGCAGTTCAACAGGACTTATTCCTTCCCTGTCCATCTTGTTTATAAATACAATGACAGGTGTCTTTCTCATCCTGCAGACTTCCATGAGTTTTTCAGTCTGGGGTTCAACGCCCTTGACACAGTCAACAACAAGTATCACGCTGTCCACAGCGGTGAGCGTGCGGTACGTATCTTCTGCAAAATCCTTGTGTCCCGGAGTGTCAAGAAGATTGATCCTCAGTCCCTGATAATCAAAGCCCATAACAGAGGTAGCCACTGAAATGCCCCTCTGCCTTTCTATCTCCATAAAATCAGAGGAGGTCTCCTTTTTAATTTTGTTGGACTTCACTGCGCCTGCCGCGTGGATAGCCCCTCCGAAGAGCAGGAGTTTTTCAGTAAGGGTCGTCTTACCCGCGTCAGGATGACTGATTATCGCAAAGGTCCTTCTCTTTTGTATCTCTTCCATATAGTCCATAGTAATTGCCCTCTAAGCCTAATCCCGGACAAGCCGGAATTCAAAATTCAAACCATTTTGACAGAAAAATAAAGAAATTCTTTATATGGAACTAAAAATTATTCATGCTTCAGAACGGGTTTCGCTCAGGGCCTCTTTTCTGCTCAGCCTGATCTTGCCCATCCTGTCGATCTCGATGACCTTTACCTGCACTTCATCTCCCTCTTTCAGCACGTCCGACACGTTTACAACTCTTTCATCGGAGATCTGTGAAATGTGAAGAAGCCCATCCTTACCCGGCAGGATTTCCACAAATGCGCCGAAATCCATTATTTTTTTGACAATGCCCTTATAGATCTTGTTCACTTCGGCATTTGCCGTAATACCTTTGATAATGTCGATCGCCTTTTGCGCCGATACGCCGTCGGACGAAGCGATGTGTATAACCCCGTTGTCATCGATGTCGATCTTTGCCCCGGTCTGTTCGGTAATTCCGCGTATGACCTTTCCACCTGTGCCGATTACGTCCCGGATCTTTTCCCTGTCAATGTGCATCGTGTAAATCCTTGGGGCGTGAAGCGACAGCTCAGACCTCGGCCCGGTAAGTGTTTCGTTCATTTTATCGAGGATAAAGAGCCTGCCCTGTCTGGCCTGTTCAAGAGCCCTTTGCATGATGTCGCTGGAGATCCCCCCTATCTTGGTGTCCATCTGGAAGGCGCATATGCCTGCCGCAGTTCCTGTCACCTTGAAATCCATATCTCCGAGGTGGTCTTCAAGACCCAGAATGTCCGTTAGTACCGCCACCCTGTCCCCTTCCTTTATCAGCCCCATAGCAATGCCGGCCACAGGCGCCTTGATCGGGACGCCCGCATCCATCAGCGCCAGGGTGCTGCCGCAGACCGTTGCCATCGAAGAAGAGCCATTCGACTCAAGCACATCTGAAACGATCCTCACAGTGTAGGGGAATTCTTCCTTCGTAGGCATTACAGCCTGCAGAGACCTTTCTGCGAGTATCCCATGACCGATTTCCCTTCTGCCCGGGGACCTGAGGAACTTTACCTCTCCGACACTGAAAGGCGGGAAGTTATAGTGGAGCATGAAAGACTTGGATGTTTCACCTTCCAGAGCATCGATCCGCTGCTCATCTACTGAGGTGCCGAGGGTCACAACCGCAAGACACTGAGTTTCGCCCCTGACAAACAGGGCAGACCCATGGGCCCTCGGAAGGATGCCAACCTCAGAGTTGATGTCTCTTATCCGGTCGAGAGACCTGCCGTCCGCCCTGATATTTTCATTAAGTACCATATTTCTGACAAGTTTCTTCTCTATGTCGTGAAAAACAGATGCGATCTCACGTGAGATATCCTTGTCTTCTTTATTCATTTTTTTGACGACTGAACTCAGTATTTCATCAAGAGCATCTTGTCTCCGCATCTTGTCTGGAATGATGATGGCTTTCTTTATCTCCTCCAGAGACATTTCCTTTACAGAATTGCTCAGCGCTTCGTTAAAAACCGGTTTCTCCACGGACCTTTTGGTCTTGCCCGCCTTGTCCCTCAGCTCATTCTGGAGGTAACAGAGTTTTTTTATCTCCTGATGGGCAAGGTCGATGGCCACAAGAAGGTCTGCCTCGCTCATCTCCCTGGCGCTGCCCTCTACCATAACAACAGCCTCCTCTGTCCCGGCAACAACGAGATTGATATCGCATTCTTCCAACTCTCTGAGATCAGGATTTATCACAAAAGAGCCCAACACCCTCCCGATTCTCACTGCGCCGACAGGGCTGTCAAAAGGGATGTCCGAGATGTGGAGCGCTGCGGACATACATATGATTCCGAGTATATCGGCGATGTTTTCATCTCCGAAGGAAAGCACATTAACTATCCCCTGCGTTTCGCAGTTGAACCCCTCGGGGAAAAGCGGCCGGATCGGCCTGTCTATAAGCCTGGAGGTAAGGACCTCTTTACCTGTGGGCTGCCCTTCTCTTTTAAAAAAGCCCCCTGGTATTTTCCCTGCTGAATAGGCCTTTTCCCTATAATCGATTGTCAGCGGGAAAAAGTCTATGCCCTGTTTTGGTGTTTTTGCAGCTACCGCAGTGGCAAGGACAATCGTGTCGCCGTATTGTGCGACGACTGATCCATCCGCCTGTCTGGCCATCCTGCCTGTTTTCAGGCTCAGTTCCTTTTTACGTGACTCCATGACAGCGTTGTAATCCATTTTTTCTCCTTGTTCAAGCGGGCTGATATATGGTATCGCAACGCTCGGTTACATTTGTTATTAAATATCCACGATTAAGCCCGCGGAACTCAGCTTCCAGATTATTAAGCAGACGCATCTTCTTCTGCGGCTGCAAACCTCTGGAGCACCTTTCTGTTTGATTGGACTTTCGCACAGACATGAAATCTATTGTATTAAATCAGTAATGCTTGCAAGAAGACCGGGGAATGACTGGCGAAAGATCAAAGCAGAATTGAAGTAAGATTTACATGAGGAAGTATAACACACATGCCCTTATGATTGGTAAAGATTCAGATCAGCCACTTTGGACACAACGACCCTAAAGTCTCTATGTCAGGCCTTTTGTACGAAGTCTCCGAATCCCTTCAGTATTTTCAACCCGAGTTCCTGACTCTTCTCAGGATGGAACTGTGTCGCAAACACATTGTCTTTCCAGATCATTGATGTGAAGCTGCCGTTATAGTCTGTTGTTCCCGCGACAATTCCTCTATCCTCAGGGACTATATAAAAGGAATGCACGAAATAGAAATAGGAGTTGTCATCAACCGCGTCAAATATGGGAGGTCTTTTTTCAAGTGAGACTGTATTCCAGCCCATATGCGGCACCTTCATGCCGTCGCCGAACCTTACAACCTTCCCTCTGAAGATATCAAGGCCTTTGCATCTGCCAAACTCCTCGGATTCGCTGAAAAGGACCTGAAGGCCGAGGCAGATACCAAGGAAGGGCTTGCCCTTCTGTATCGACTTTATCACAGCCCCGGTCAGAGAAAGGTCTGTCAGGTTTCTGATGCAGTCCCTGAAGGCCCCTACTCCTGGAAGCACTATAGCATCAGCATTGTCTATGACCTGAGG
>JAGVHR010000078.1 GCA_020056455.1 Thermodesulfovibrionales bacterium | reverse complement strand
CCCTTACCAACTGTCTTTTTTGGAGAGGTGCCAGAGTGGCTGAATGGGGCGGTCTCGAAAACCGTTGTGGGGGTAACTTCACCGGGGGTTCAAATCCCTCCCTCTCCGCCATATCTTTTTATAAAACCTTGTAGAGTCAAGGCGCGGCCCTCTTTCGTTCTTTTCGTTCCAGTGCCGCACCCGGCAGGCATCAGTGCAAAAAACACAGTACAAATGAGCAACGATATGAATTGTTTCATAAAATATCTCCTTTTGTTGCAGTTTCTTTTTTATGAGCGACTGCGATTTCAGTCTTTTCCGGACTTCTTGCAATTGCCTTCACAACAAGCAAAACCAGAAAAACAAGGCTTAGCGATGCCACTGTCATTGGCGCTGTAGGTAAATCCAGTTTGTAAGATATGCCTATGCCGATAACGCTTGCTGCAAGTCCCGCAACCCAGCCGATGATCAAAATCCTGAAAGGCTCTCTGGTGTAGAGTCTTCCGATAAGGGCCGGAATAATCAGGAAAGAGAAGACCTGAAGTATTCCTGCCATCTGGACCGACTTTGCGAGTACCAGCGCAAATGTGCCAAAAAAAAGAAATTCCCAGAGAAAGCCGTTTTTGCCTTCGAATGTAAGGGCTAAGAATTTCTTTCGGAAGATGAAATGAAAAGAACCGATAATCCCGTAGAGAATAACGGCTGAGAGGATGTCTTTAGGAGTCAGCCACAGAATGTTGCCGTTGAGGATCGCCTTGAATTCCTCTGCGCCATGCG
Source organism: Thermodesulfovibrionales bacterium (assembly GCA_020056455.1). Taxonomy (GTDB): domain Bacteria; phylum Nitrospirota; class Thermodesulfovibrionia; order Thermodesulfovibrionales; family UBA6898; genus UBA6898. The sequence goes on along the minus strand of JAGVHR010000078.1, from coordinate 5,276 downwards.
GCGACCTGTCGAGGATGAGAATGCTGACGGCAAAAGAGAAGATATACAGCACACCGATAAAAGCCTCGATATTTACTAAATGCTCTAACTTCCTTGAAAGCGAAAGCACTGATGCCCCCAGAATAGCGAAGACAACTGACAGGACATAAGTGTTTTCGTATGAAAGCAAGAACGAGAGCGCTATCCCTATGCCGATGAACTGAGCCAATGCGATGTCGACAAAGATGATGCCTCGTTCAAGGATATGGACTCCGAAGTAGGCATGAATCACGATCAGGACAACACATGCAAGAAACGGATAGAAAAGAAAACCGAGCGCTTCCATAATCATGCCTCCTTATTTCAACCCAATCAGGACTTCGTTCATCAGGCTGAACCAGTCTTTTGCGGTTTCAGTTGCTCCGACATCCTGGGGGAGCACAACTGATCTGACCCCTGTCCTGAGCGAAAGGGCTTCGGCCTCCTTCTTGCCGGCAACAAATGTAGCGATTACAGCATCAGGCTTTGCCTTTTTTATCAGTTCTATCATCTCCTCGATATGACCTGCTGAGGGCGGGATACCCGGCTTCGGCTCTATGTACCCCAGTATCTGAAAGCCGTAATCCTGCGCGAGATATTCATAAAGCTTATGGTAGGCAATGTATTTTTTGCCTTTCAGGGTTCTGCTGCTCCATTGCTTCTGTTTGTCCGCGAGCCTGTCCTTGAAAAGCTGCAGGTTATTACGATAGAAATCCGCATTAACGGCGTCTATATCGGAAAATGCATTCGCCATGCCTTCAGCCACGTTCAGGATATTCTTTGGAGAGAAGTGATAATGCGGATTACCGAGAGGGTGCACATCTCCCATACTTCTATCAACAGAAGAAGGTTTCTCTATAGGCATGATAAACTGAGAACAGTCGAGGTTCCCTGTTTTTCCCGGCTGTATGTTGGGGTTGTTCGAAGACTCTATAATGCGGGGAAGATAGCCGATCTCAAGATCAAGACCATTATACATGAGTATGTCCGCTTTTCTTGCGGCCAGGATCATGCTTGGCTTCGCATCGGCAAAGTGAGGGTCCTGCATGGGTTTAATAAGCGTGGTGATATTGATTTTATCTTTGCCTATTTCCTTTGCAATGCTCCCGATCCAGGGAAGTGTTGTTACGACCTTTACTTCAGCAAAGGCCGGAGCTGCAAAAAGAAAAATCATCAGATACAACGCTATATATTTTTTCATTGAATACCTCCTAAAATGGATGGGCGCCATGCGCTCCGATACCAAAGATTAATTGAAGCAGCATTTCGTTGTTTGTCTTTTCATCTCTTGCCGACTTGTCGTGGTTATACTGAAGCCTTATCCTTGAAAACTCAGTCGGATTGAATTCGAGCATCCCGGTAGCCCTCCAGGGCTTTCTGTCGAAATCCGTATCGGTTCCGGCAAGGATGTAGTCATCTTTAAAAAGATCGAGAACGTCATATCTCGCTCCGAGCCTCCAGCGCTCTATCTGATATATGCCCTGGATATAAAGCCCGTCCTGAGAGCGTCTCAACGATTCGGTCGTTGCAGCAACAGTGTCTTCAAGATCGCCATGCTGTGTTCGATAGAGATATTCGCTCTGCAAGATGAAACCCTGTTGCTTTGAAGGCTTCCACTTGTATGTGAATTCCAGACCGTAGATGGTTGAGTCCCCGCTGAATTCAGTGTCTTCTGCAATTGAGTCGGTCTTTGTCTTTCCTGTCATGACTGAGGGGCCGAAAAGTATCGTGGAATTATCTCCTATATCGAATGACGCCTTTGCATAGGCAGTATAGGCATGAGGGGCTGACTTTGCGTCAGGACCGAAGAGCACGTCATTATCACCCTGAAGAACTTCGATCCCCAACAGCGTGTAAAAAGACAGCGGCGGAAGATAAGTAAGCTGCGCCCCTTTTTCTATAATACCTTCACCTCCCATAAAGGCCCTGTACGGGAGTGGTATATTTGTAAAGTCCCACGCATGGGGATGCTGAGAATTGATCCTGCCGAAACCGCTTTTAAACTTGCCGCCTTTAAACTGAAGACCGTAGGGCAAAAACGTGGTGACAAAGTATGCTTCCTCTACCTCGGCCCCATCTTCAGTAACCGGAATGGTTGCATAGAGGTTGAAATATGGGTCAACAGGCGCAAAAAGGAAAAGCTCTGCTGATTCAAGGTTAAAGCCATTCCTGTTTTCAATACCCTCTGTCGTATAGCCCGGGATGTTTCTCGTCTCAAGCTCCTCCTCTTTGAGGTTGGACGAATAAGCAAATGTATTCAGGATAAGAGAGATATTGGGGTTCGTAAGAACGGAAGAGCCGAAAAGCCCTGTGGCCTTTTGAGATTTTGCCTCCTCAACCGGCTTTTCTTCAGGCTGTGAGGCAACTTCTTTTCCGGACTCACTGAGTTCATTCCTTAATTCGTTTATGACTTTCTGCTGCTCTTCAATAGTTTTTTGCTGTGATTGAAGAGTCTCTTCCAGCGCTTTCAATCTCGATTCGATGTCAGATCCATATGACGGCATAGAAAGACATAGAGTAAAAATAATGAATAATAACAATCCCTGTCGTTTCATAAGGGGTTCTCCTTTCCAATGAAAAATACGTGTGGACAAGGTACACCTGTCCCGCTGTTATAAAGTGTGAAATACCTGGAAAAGAGTTATGCCGGAGGGGCGCGTAAAGATATACAGGTTACATAAGCAGAACCGTAGAAAAGCGGCTCACGGGGTAAATCCACATCGGCGACTGTCAGAGAAACATTGCCGAAAGAGCAGTTTTGGCAGGACATGTAAAAATGATTTCCTGCGATACAGAGAGGACAATCATTGTGGGTAAAGCCCTCCTGATGATGATGAAATGCAACTGCTGAGATAAAAATCAGAAAGAGGGCCAGGATAAAAACAGACGCCCACCGGAAGCCGCTGTTTTGCCCGTATTTAGTTCGTTTCATTATCATATTCTGTTTCTGCAGAAATAATGTCTAATTCTAATAGCTCGCTGTTTTAAAAGTCAATTTGGATGAATTACAATCACAAACAAATGAGACTCAGCCCAGTAAAAGTATACTGTTCGGACCAACTTAAATATTTACTTTCGTAATCACACCATGCATTTTTGAGGATGGAAATTCATAGAACCTTATGAAAGTAGGCAGTACCCTTTTAATCAGTGAGAAAAACTTCCAGACCGGGTTTCGGGCAGAGATGTCTTCGAGTCCGTAATATATCGCCCTCTCATCGATTCCGGCCTGTCTCATTACATCTTCAGCCGAAATCACTTCCATATAACCTACCTGTATCTCAAACGACCTCAGTCCATTGGTTATGTCGTCCTTGTAGTAACCGACTACACCATAGGGATCGCTTCGAACCGCTACTGAGAGGAAAATATTGTCCTCGTAAATTATGCCGTGCAGGAACATGGTCTGTGTTATAAATGCAGGAATCATTTTGATGTCCCTGATCAAATAAAGGGCGGTGCCTTTTATCTTCGGGACGGATGTATAGGTCTCATTGAATTTCTGAATAAATTCCTCAAACGGCATGAAACTCATCGCCCTGTAAAGCCTCTTCTGTCCCTGTGTGTAAATAAGAATGACTGTGAACGGTACAGACCCGAGGACAAGCGACCAGTAACCGCCATGAGGAATTTTATAGAAGTTGGCCGAAAGGTACAATATGTCAATGCATGTAACAAGTAATGACAGTAAAAAAAGGACCGGCTTTTTCCTGTAATGAAAAATCCACATCATCATGATGCCCGTAATCGTCATTGTACCCGTAACGGCGAGACCGTAGGCTGCTGCAAGGCGGCTTGATTCCCTGAATTCGATCATTATGAACAGGACGGCCAGAAGTAAAAACCAGTTCACCGAAGGTATGTAAATCTGGGATTTCAGATCAACAGACGTGTAGTTTACCTTGAATATCGGCATTATTCTGGTGGCAATCGCCTGATAAACAATAGAGAACGTACCGCTGATCATGGCCTGAGAGGCGATGATGGTAGCGGCAACACTGAGGACTAAAAAGGGAATATATAAGCTGCTCGCATGGTGCATGACCATTTCGAAAAGGGTGTTCTTCGCATCCGGATGGCTCATTAAAAAGGCCCCTTGCCCAAGATAGTTCACGGAAAGGGCGATGAAAACTCCTATCCAGGCATGCCGGATCGGTTTCGCTCCAAGATGTCCCATATCGGCATAAAGGGCCTCTCCCCCGGTTGCGCAAAGGAAAATTTCCCCGAGCACCATAAAGCCTTTCCATCCATTATTTATAAGGAAATGGATACCGAATAAGGGGTTAAACGCCGCCAGCACGCCAGGGGTTTCCATTATAGAGACTGTCCCGAAAAATATGAGAGCCAGAAACCAGACCGACGTGATGGGTCCGAAAGCGAAAGCCATCTTCTCAGTCCCTCTGCTCTGGAATGAAAACAGGACAATCGCGATAAGACCTGCCAGGAGCACAATAATTATTTGGGAGATATTTTCAAATCCGGGGATAAGGGCGACGCCCTCAACGGCGCTCAGTATGCTGATAGCGGGAGTGATCACCCCGTCGCCCATCAGGAGTGAAATTCCGATAACTGAAAGCATCATCACAAAGGCCTCTTTCTTTTTGTCTCTGAGGAGGGACGAGAGGATCTCCCGAAGGACTATGGTCCCGCCTTCCCCCCTCATGCTCAGTCTCATGGCCAGAATGACATACTGGAGCGACACGAGAATTGACATCGTCCAGATAATCAGCGACATCACCCCCATTATATTGTCGGGGGTCTTGGGCAGGATCAGAAATGCAACGGTAACAGTGTAAATCGGGCTTGTGCCTATATCCCCGAAAACAAGACCAAGTGCTTTTATAACTCCCTTTACGGATTCCTTGCGAAACATTACTCCTCCTTTTGAGGGGCGAACGGAGGAAATAAAAAAACCGCCGGGCAGCGGTTTAATACTCTCGCCATTGCCCTTCCAAATGCCTGCGAGGTTAGCTGACGGGCTCGGGCCTGGAAGTGCCCTATTCCCGGTAATCCGGGAAATACGCCCCAAAGTTTGGGTCCCCCGCGTCCATTCTTTGAATGGACTTCGGCTGCTATGTTGTTTTCACTCTAATACCATTCTCAAATATTGTCAATAGCAGTAGATTATTAGTTTCATATGTTCGGGACATAGTCCATCATGGTTTGAGAGCATCAATGTAGGGGAAACACCCTTCAAACCTGTGAGTGAAGAACCCTGCGGCAGAGACCGCAGGGCGTCTATTATTTGAATGTTTATT
>JAGVHR010000105.1 GCA_020056455.1 Thermodesulfovibrionales bacterium | reverse complement strand
GCAGTAAGGATGATATTTGAGGACAAGCTATCGATTCCAGAGGTGGGACGCAAATTGCAGTTACCACCATCTACCATCAGGTACTGGGTCAAAGCCCATGAATCTGGCAAACTGGGGGAAGTAGGCAAAGGGCAACGTAATATGACAGCCTTGGAACGCGAGTTGTACGAGACTAAGCGGGAACTGGCTCGTGTCAGGATGGAACGTGACATATTAAAAAAAGCGACAGCGTACTTTGCGAAGGAGTCGCTACACGGTACGCGATGATGAAGAAACTGCGGCTCAATTATAGTGTCGGTGCTCTTTGCAATATGCTGTCAGTATCAGAAAGTGGTTATTACGAATGGCTGAAGCATAAGCCTTCCAGACGGCAGAGGGAGGAGGCAATATTAGAGGTAGCGATTCAGGCGGCTCACAAGAAAAGCCGTGGTGCCCATGGCCCTGCTAAACTTCAACGAGACTTAGCTGAGGACGGGATAAAGGCAGGAGAGTGTCGTATAAGGAGAATCAGGAAGAAACTGGGTATCAGGTGTGTACAGAAGAAGAAATACAAGGCGACAACAGATTCAAAGCACACCTTGCCGGTAGCTGAGAATCTTCTGGATCAGAAATTTGATATGGCAGCGCCCAATCAGGCGTGGGTAACGGACATCACTTACATTCCTACCAAGGAGGGTTGGCTGTATCTGGCGGGACACAAGGACCTATTTACCGGGGAAATAGTGGGCTACGCGATGTCTGAGCGTATGACGAAAGAATTGGTCAGCCGTTCTTTGTTTCGGGCGGTCTCATTAAAGAGGCCGGGGAAAGGGCTTATCCATCATTCGGATCGTGGTAGCCAGTATTGTTCCTATTCTTACCGCAGATTGCTTAAGCAGTTCGGTATGCGCAGTTCAATGAGTGGCAAGGGCAACTGTTATGACAATGCCCCTATGGAAAGTTTCTGGGGTGTATTGAAAAGCGAGTTGGTCCATAATCGTCGTTTTTATACAAGAGAAGAAGCGGTAAGGGAGATCACTGAGTACATCGAAATATTCTATAACCGGCAGCGGAGACAGCAGCGTTTGGGCTACTTATCCCCTGCTGCTTTTATCAGAAAGTTTCACACGGAGCAGAGGGCAGCATGAGGAGTTTGGTGTCCGGAATTGACATCATACCTCAAAGCATATCTCGGAAACAGCACCGTTATCATTCCAGAATGACATGGTCCCTCTCATGCTCTTTTTCGCAATGCCGTTAATGAGGTCAAAACCGGCGCCTGTTCCCTGGAGGTTGCCGTTGATGAGGGTCTCAGGAAAGCCCGGACCGTTGTCCCTGAAAATAATACATACCCTGCCATCGCGCTCAGTAATATAAATATCGACACAGGGGTGGACGGAGCCGGAAACAGCGTATTTCAGGCTGTTAGTTGCCAGTTCGTTCAGCACAAGCGTCAGATTATGGGACTGGTTGCTGTCTACCATCAGACCGGACGGGGAAACGGAGAAAACAACCTCTTTGGCAGATGCCTTCAGTACCCCCTTGACAATCTGGTCGCACAGGGCATCGAGCTTCAGGGGCTGCCAGTTCACCGATGAAAGCATGCTGTGCACCGTGAGCAGGCCGTCGATATGTCCCTTCAGTTCCGCCAGAAAGGGGATGTAGATAGCCTGACCTGAGTGTCTTGCACGGTCTTCCTCCTTATGCAGCATGCTGATGATGATCATCAGGTTGTTCTTGACACGGTGGTTCACCTCTTGCAGCAGTATGCGCTGTGTTTCGGAGTATTTCCTAAGCCTGTTTTCATCTAACGTGCGTATTGTAACATCCGCGGTCATAATGACCATTCCGACCAATTCATTCTTATTGTCCCGGATGCCGTTGTACCTTGATTCGTAAAAACGCTCACCGTCCGGCCCCTTGATCGAGGAGGTGCAAAGGTACTCATTACCCCTCTGGGCGAAATCAATAGCTTTTTCGAGACAGGTCAAATCTATGATTCCCCCGAAATGGAGGTCACGCAGGATCTTGCCTATGACCTCCTCTGCGGGATACCTGAAGAATTTTGACGCGACATGATTGTAATATTTGATGCGTAGGTCGATGTCCATGGCTATGACGGCGAGGGTCGAGGAGTGGAGGATATTATCGAGATAAACGGTCTTTTCCCTGAGCAGCTCTTCAGCCTGCCTTTTGAGTTGTTCCCTGGAATTGATTATCTCCCGGGTAAACTGTGCAAACTGGTCCTCAAGCAGCAGGAGCTGGTCGCCTTTTTGTATTTCCAGCGGCTGCAGGCCCAGGGTATTTCTGGAAAAGTCTGTTATCGCCTGGGTCAGGTCCCTGATATGACTTGTAATCAGATACATGACCGCGGAAAAGGCGAGGATAAGGCACCCCCCTAAAATCGCCCGCTGCAGCCTTTCAGCATGAATAATGGAAGCAGTGATTTTCACTGTATCTTCCTTTGACACTAAAGATGAAAATTGAAGCAAGAGGTCTGAGCCCCCCCAGTCAAAAAAAGATTTCCCTACGATCAGGTAATCCTTGCTGTATGATTCAAGCGAACTCCCCTTAATAATAATTTCAGGCCGGTTGCTTGCGACTACAGTGCCTTTCTCCAGGTCCGCCAGCGCCACTATATCTTCACCTGCTCCCATATTCTGAGATGCGCTCAGAAAATCATCGTCAAGCATATGAGCAATAAGCAGACTCCCGAGTGGCTTCTCATCATGGTCATTCAGAGACTCTGAGGTCAGCAAAAAGGGGTCACCGTCTATATTCGTCATGAAGCTCTGATTGTGACTGAGGTCCCTTAAAAGATCAGACGGCGCCAGGAGTTCTCGGGGAATAGGTTTCGGGCTATTTACGTAAATCTCCCTGACCCTTCCCTTGCCATCGATAAGTACGGCATACGGAATATGGATAAAATAGCGCATGACAGAGGCATCAGGCAGCCACGGCGGGCTTTCAGAATAATACGTTAATTTTGTAAAAGGTCCGGACAAATGGCTTATGACGTAATCCGAAAAGTTTTTTTGATTAACGATCAGCCTGGCGGCCCTGTTATAATGGGCGATATGCCGCTCAAAGCTGGTCCTGTCGTCATGCGCGCGCTGTTCCAGGGCGCGGCCCATATTCTCGTCAAAAAGCCCCTGGAGCTTCTTTGTCTGGATATTGTCAAGCACAACCCAGACCACAACACCCACAATAAAAGTCAGCAGCAGCATCTTGGGCACAAGAGGACAATTTTTCAGGAACAATCTGCCTTTAACTTTATTCATTGCTGCTTGTCTTTTTTGGGCTCCCCGATTAACTCTGTGTCTTTGAATCTCCATCCTGCTTTTTTCAGGAGACCGGGAGAGGCAAAGCCGAAGCGGGCCGGGTCGAGATTTTCCATTGCCTTAAGGAGATATTC
>JAGVHR010000085.1 GCA_020056455.1 Thermodesulfovibrionales bacterium | reverse complement strand
CGTGCTGGTGATCACCGGCTTCGGCACTATAGAAAACGCAGTGGAGACCATGAAAGAAGGCGCCACGGATTATCTCCAGAAGCCCTTCTCTTTTGACACACTTACAAGGAAGATCGACGCGATCATGGAGAGGCTGTCGGGCTGCAGGGACATCATTACCAAATCTCCAAAGATGCAGAGGCTTCTTCAGATCGCCTCTGATGTTGCTGCAAGTGATACAACCGCCCTGTTGTACGGAGAAAGCGGCACAGGCAAGGAGCTGCTCGCGCGCTTCATATATAACCTCAGCCTCAGAAGGAACAAGCCTTTTGTTGCAGTCAATTGTGCTGCGATCCCGGACAATCTCATGGAGTCTGAGCTCTTTGGTTTTGAAAAAGGGGCTTTTACCGGTGCGGCTGAGAAAAAAAGCGGCAAGTTTGAACTCGCCGACACAGGGACGATCCTCCTTGATGAAATCGGTGAAATGACCATGATGCTTCAGGCAAAACTTCTAAGGGTGCTGCAGGAGAGGGAGGTTGACAGGATTGGCGGCCGCCAGCCCATACCTGTTGACGTGCGGGTCATTGCCACGACAAACAGGGACCTGAACAAGGAGACACTTGAGGGCAGGTTCAGGGAAGACCTGTACTACAGACTCAGTGTATTCCCTTTGCATGTGCCGCCTCTCAGAGAAAGGCAGGAGGACATACCACTTCTTGCGACATATTTTCTTGAAAAGTTTTCAGGGCTTCAGGACCGGAAGTGCAAAGGCATAACGGAAGAGGCTATGGATTTCCTCAGGCACAGACAGTGGAGGGGGAATATACGGGAACTCGAAAATACCATGCAAAGGGCTGCACTTCTCTGCAAGGACGGTATGGTGGATACGAGGCATTTCATGCTGAATGATGAGCAGCCTGTTGAGGCTGACCGGATGCAGGGCGGGATAAAGGACATGGAAAAGGACCTGATACTCAAAACACTGAAGGAGACGGATGGCAACAGGACCAGGGCTGCGAAGGCCCTCGGTGTAAGTGTCAGGACGATCAGAAACAAACTGAATGAATATGGGAAAAATTTTCCTGCCGGCAGCATGGCCGGTGACAGGTAAAGGCGAGCAGGATAATATCAGAATGAAAATATTCAGACAAATCAATATGTTGTTGAGATTTAGTTGCCTGATTCCTTGCGCCGGTACTGGCATGCTTATTGTATGTATATAGCTGTCAGATAAATTCTGACAAATTCATGACATAGGAAACCGGAGGAGGGTCAGCGATGGACAGTGGCTTCAAGGTGCTCGAAAAACTTCTACAGACTGCGCAGGTGCGTCACAGGATCATCTCTTCCAATATTGCTAATGTTGACACTCCGAGGTATAGAGCAAAAGACGTTGATTTTAGCCGGACCCTTGGCGAAGAAAGCGCAGGGCTCAGAGCCACTCACCTGCGTCACATCAAGGCAGCTCCGGCCGGGACAGTGGCAGGAGCGACTGTCAGCATGATTGAGAACCAGTCCTGGGGGGATGACAACAATGTGGAGCTTGACATTGAAGTGGCGAAGATGACTGAAAACGGTCTGCTGTATGAGGCAGGCGTCAAACTTCTTTCGAAAAAAATAGCTATGATGAAAAATGCATTGGCCAGGAGGTAGGATATGGACCCCTTTGGAATATTCAAGGTAAGCGCTTCGGGACTTCAGGCGCAGCGGACAAGGATGAACCTGATAGCCTCGAACATGGCCAACGCACATACAACCCGGACTGAGCAGGGGGGGCCGTATAAAAGGAAAGACGCTGTTTTTTCGGCAGCGCCGGTCGAAGAAACCCGAAATGAAGAACTCGACGGTGTGAAGGTATCTGAAGTGGTAGAGGACCAGACACCGCCTCAGATGGTCTATGATCCGGGTCATCCTGACGCGGACAAGGACGGGTATGTGGCTACGCCCAATATCAGCGTAATCGAGGAGATGGCCAATATGATGATGGCAACCAGGGCGTATGAGGCGAATGTTGCCGCTTTTAATATTTCAAAGGCAATGCTTATGAAGACCCTTGAGATCGGGAGGTAGAAATGAGTGACCTCAGTATAAACGGAATAGGCGCCGGCATAAGCAAGCTGCAGGAAAATGCGGGCGGGAAAGAGGTAACGGGGGGGTTCGACGCTGTATTTAAAGACGCCATAGGCAAGGTGACTGAGATGCAGGGAGAGGCTGAGAAGGGGATAAAAGAGCTGGCCTCCGGCGGCGATGTGACACAGGCAATTATCGCAATGGAAAAGGCTGATATGTCCTTCCAGGTTATGGTCGAGGTGCGCAATAAACTCCTGACAGCGTATGAAGAGATAATGAGGATGCAGATATAAATGGAAAGGATTATTGAGACCATAAAAGGCATGCCTTTTAAGAACAGGATCATCCTGATCGGTGCTGTTACTCTGGCAATAGCAGGTGTTATTTTATTTGTTGCCTGGATGCAGAAGGCTGACTATCAGGTGCTGTTCACTAATCTTGCGGAAGGCGATGCCGGAGGCATTGTTCAGAAACTCAAGGAACTGAAGGTGCCGTACCGGCTTGAGTCAGGAAGCATCATGGTGCCTGCCGACCAGGTATATGATCTCAGGCTTCAGCTTGCTGCCCAGGGTCTTCCCCATGGTGGCGGCATAGGCTTTGAACTCTTTGATAAAACGGATTTCGGGGCAACTGATTTTGTTCAGAAGCTCAACTACCGCAGGGCCCTCCAGGGAGAGCTTTCCCGCACGATCATGTCCCTGTCCGAGGTTGAGCAGTGCAGGGTGCACCTGGCTATTCCGGAGAAATCCCTTTTTGTCCAGGAGGGCAATAACCCGAGCGCTTCTGTGATGGTGAAGCTCAGGGCAGGCAGGACCCTTGCCAGGGGTCAGATACAGGGTATAGTACACCTGGTTTCAAGCAGTATCGAGGGGCTTAATCCCAGGGATGTGACGGTTGTTGATAACAGGGGTGATATGCTCACCAGGCAGTCAGATGACCTGGCAGGACTGAGCAGCAGCCAGCTTGAGTATCAGCGCAATTATGAGAAAGACCTTGAATCCAGGGTCCTCGGCATTCTCGAGCCTGTTGTCGGCAAGAACAAGGTCCGCGCGAGGGTGGCCGCTGCCCTTGATTTCAGCAAGGTGGAGAAGACCGAGGAGAAGTTCGACCCGGACAGTCAGGTCATCAGGAGCGAGCAAAAGAGTGTTGAGAAATCGACCTCCGGGGCGCAGGGAGGCGTTCCGGGTGTGGCGTCCAACCTGCCGGGCAAAGCGACGCAGCAGTCCTCATCGACATCCACTGGTTCTCAAAAACAGCAGGAAACCACAAACTATGAAATAAGCAGGATCACAAGCCATACAGTAAACGCATCAGGTGATATCAAAAAGGTCAGCGTTGCGGTAATTGTTGATGGTACGTATCAGGCACAGGAGGGCGCTACAGAGAAGAAGTATTCGCCACGGCCTGAAGAGGACCTCAGGCAGTATGAGGACCTTGTTAAAAGAGCGATCGGCTTTACAGCAGACAGGGGCGATGAGGTTAGAATTGTGAATATGCCGTTTGAAAGCGTCCCCCAGGAAGCCCTTGGCGATGCGCCACGGTCTTATATGCCTGTAATTATGGCTGCTGCGAAATATGCAGTTCCTGTCATTGCCCTGGCGCTTTTTTTCCTTTTTGTGGTGAAACCGCTCATGAAAACGGTCACGGCAGCCCAGCCTGCCCTGCGGACCGCTGCCGGAGAATTGGTGTTTCCCCAGACAGTTGCTGAACTCGAAAAACAGGTTGATTCCAAAGCCCTGCCGCCGCCTGATTCCAAACAGGAGGTCATTGAATGGTCCAAGAATAACCCTGAACAGGCCGCAGGCCTTGTAAAGGCCTGGATCGAGGAGAGGTAGACGTGAATTTTTCCGGGCATGAAAAGGCTGCCATATTCCTCAGCGCCATCGGCGAGGACGCTGCTTCCGAGATACTCAAGAATCTTGATATCAAGGATGTCGGCAAGCTCAGCACTCACATGTCCAGATTGAAGGCGCTCAGCAAATCGGATGTGGATGCTGTCTTCAAAGAGGTGACTGAAAAGATCTCTAAGAGTCATCTCAGTGTCGGCGGCGATGAGTATCTAAGAAAGGTCCTTTCAAAGGGGCTTGGTGAGGAGAGCGCAAACAAGATCCTTGAGATGGCCTCCAAACAGAGCACTATTGATTCCCTGCGCTGGGTCGATTCAAAGACCCTTGCGAATTTTTTAATTACAGAGCACCCGCAGACCATTGCGCTGGTGCTCTGCCTGATTGAGCCGGGACAGGCCTCTGAGGTAATAAATATGCTGCCTGATGCTCTCAAGGCGGATGTTGCCATGCGTATTGCCACAACCGACCGCATACCCGGGGACGCTATTGAAGCTATTGAAGAGGTGCTGAAAGTGCACCTGGATGTAGGCAAGAGCTCCGGAAAGAAACTCGGAGGCATCAAGACTGTCGCTGAGATACTGAACCAGTGCGACCGCTCGACTGAGAGCATGATCCTTGAAAAAATAGAAGGCGCAAATGCCGCGGTTGCCGATTCCATCAGACAGCTCATGTTTGTCTTTGATGACCTGATCAATGTGGATGACCGTGGAATTCAAATGGTACTTAAAGAGGTCAGCACAGAAGACCTTTCGCTTGCGCTCAAGACAGCTTCAGAGGCGCTCAGGGAAAAAGTTTTCAAAAACATGTCACAGAGGGCGGCGCAGATACTCAGGGAGGACATGGAGGTAAAAGGTCCGGTAAAGGTTTCAGAGGTCGAGAAGTCCCAGCAGAATATCGTCAGGATCGCCCGCAGGCTCGAAGAGGAAGGCAAGATAATGCTTGGCGGAAGAGGCGGGGAGGAGCTTCTTGTATAGAGCAAGGGTGCTCAAGTGCGGACAGACTGAAAGGTTCGGCATGCCCTCACTTGAGGAAGACAGGCCGGTTGACGTTGCAGATGAAATACCGGAGCCCGGCCCTTCACCTGAGGAGATTGAGCGTGAGGCATATGAAACAGGCTTTGCCGCAGGGCAAAAGGCCGGGTTCGAGATGGGAGATCAGCGGGCAGCCGTGCTTCTCAGCAAACTTGAGGGCATCATCAGGGAAACGGAACAATACAGGGAGCGAATACTGAGCGATATCGAACCGCAGATGCTCGGACTCGCTTCCGGAATAGCAAAAAAAATCATTCTGGTGGAGTTGGACGTAAAGCCTGAGGTGACTGTGAATATCGTCAGAGAGGCAATCAGGAAACTTGAAAGGACCGGACCGATCGTGATAAAACTCAACCAGTCAGTACAGGACCTCTTTATGAGGCTGAAGCCTGAACTGCTTGAGGTGCATCCTGATATCATCTTCGATATCGATCCATCCCTGCCGCCCACAGGTCAGATTGTTATAGGGGAATCCGAAGAAGTGGTTACTGACCTTGATTCCCAGATCGGAAATATTATTGAGGACATGGGAGGCAAAAGTGGCGGCTATTGACCTTTCCTGTTACACAAAGGCCCTTGAGGATGCCGAACCGCTGCGGGTCTATGGGAAGATCAACGAAATAACAGGCATTATAATCAAGGCGAGCGGCCTCAAGGTGAGCATTGGAGAGGCCTGCAGGATTTATACTGACAAGGGGCCGGTAATTGATGCGGAGGTGGTCGGCTTCAGGGACGGGAAGGTCCTGCTTATGGCTATTGGCGAATTGGCCGGCATCAAGCCCGGCAGCCGCGTTCTGCCTATAGGCAAGAATGTTTCTGTGAGGGTCGGTCCTGACCTGATCGGCAGGATCATTGACGACAGGGGCAATCCCATTGACGGAAAAGGTCAGATCGCAGGCGAGGATTATCCTCTTTTTTCAAGCTCACCTAATCCGCTTTCAAGGCAGAGAATAAGCAGGCCCATGGACCTCGGCATCAGGGCCATCAATGGGCTGCTGACCTGCGGCAAGGGCCAGAGAATGGGAATTATGGCGGGTAGCGGAGTGGGCAAAAGTGTGCTCATGGGCATGATCTCAAAATATACAGAGGCAGATGTCAGCATCATAGCCCTTATTGGCGAGCGCGGCAGGGAAGTTCGCGAGTTTATCGAACGGGACCTTGGGGATGAGGGGTTGAAAAAATCAGTTGTTGTTATCTCCACGTCTGATCAACCTCCGCTTGCAAAGATAAGAGGCGCCTTTACTGCTACAGCTATAGCTGAATATTACCGGCAACAGGGGCTCAACGTGCTTCTTCTCATGGACTCATTGACGCGGGTTGCGATGGCCCAGCGGGAAGTAGGCCTTGCTATCGGAGAACCCCCTGCATCAAAGGGCTATACTCCTTCGGTATTTACCATACTTCCAAAGCTCCTTGAGCGGGTCGGGACATCCGAGGGCAAGGGGAGCATAACCGGCCTGTATACAGTGCTTGTTGAGGGAGATGATCTTCAGGATCCGATCGCGGATGCGACCAGGGCGATCCTTGACGGGCATATTGTGCTTTCGCGGGAGCTTGCCATGGAAGGACATTACCCGTCAATAGACGTGCTCAGGTCCATCAGCAGGGTCATGCCGGACATTACGGACAAGCGGCACAGGGACTTCGCTGCAAAATTTATCGAGACCCTTGCCACGTATAAAAAGATGGAGGACATGATAAACCTCGGCGCCTACAAAGATGGATCTAATCCAAAGGTCGACTATGCGCTGAAGATGATCGACAGGCTCAGGGGATACCTGAGACAGGGCATAAATGACAGAAGAGATATGGGTGACAGCCTGCAGGGACTCTATATGCTTTTTGACGAGATGAAATGAGCAGGCTCAAGACCGTGACACGGGTCCTGAACATCAAGGACAGGGAAAAGGAGGAGATCGAGTTCGAGGTCAGGAAGCTTCGCTCTGAGATCAGGCAACTCGAATGCAGCCTTGATCTGCTCGAAAAAAAATTCGGTGAGACAACCGGAGAGTTTGAGGAGAAGCAGAGAGACCGGGCCATGGATGTGCACAAACTTGAGCTTTTCTATAACTACTTCATGCGGCTCAATGATGAGATGAACGAACAGAAGAAGGAGATTGTCAAACGGCTTTCCGACCTTAATAAGCGGCAGAGCGCTCTATTGGAGGCATACAGGGAAAAGAAGCTCTTTGAGATACTGAAGGACAGGATAGAAAAGGAAGACATGACGCTGAAGGATAAGGCGGAACAGAAGGAGCAGGACTTCCAGTATCTTGCAAAGAGGCTAAGGGACAATAAATGAGCGGACAAGAGAGTCAGAAACCGGTTGTTCAGGTCAAACTCAAAGGGGAAAAGACAAGGCACGGCAGCAGGCTGGGCCTGATAGTCATCTGCCTGTTGGCAGGAGTTCTGCTTGTGGCCCACAGCTCATTGCTTGTGGCCCAAAACTCTCCTGCAAAGCCTGAGGAGAGGAAGACCGGGGCAGAGGCAAAGACCAGCCCAGGGGCAAAAGCCGTAGACAGTATTGAGGGCATGGCTGACGATAAAAAACATTCTGAATTAGCTGAAAAGGAAGAAGCGCTTAAAAAAGAGGAGGACCGGCTCAAGGCTCTGAAGAAGGAACTTGACGAGAAGATCGATAAATATACCAAACTTCTTGTCAGGATGGAAGAAGCGCTCAAGTCCATGGAGACTGTCAGGGGCAGTACCATGGACAACCTGATTAAGGCATATGAGGCCATGCCTAATGAAGAGGCCGCAGCGCGGCTCTCAGTGCTTGATGAGCAGGCTGCGATCAAAATCCTCGTCAGGATGAAGACCAAGAAGGCAGGCGCGATAATGGCAGCCATGGAGCCCAGGAAGGCTGCTGTGTTTACCGAAGGCATAATGGGGATAACGAAAAAATTTCCTACCAAGTGAATTATTTTTCCTGTCCGTGTTCATATCTACTGAATCCATCCACACAATAGTCATTTAAAATCGATTGGCTGAGCCTCTTGCAAGAGTCTGAATTTTCATTCCCGAAGTCTTAATCTGGGATATAGTATTCTTTAAAAACAAGGCGTTTTAGGTTTCTGTTTTTACAGGAATTACAGATAAGGGATACTTTTGCAAAATGCAAAAGCCCAGGTTGAATTGTTTTATGAAACAGGCAACAACTGGCACGTCTATTGCCATAAGGTATGCATGGACATACTCCAGGCAATAAGACCTGCACAGATGGAAACAGCGGTTTCCGTAAACCCTGAGACTGATAAAGATGAATTGTCTCTGGTTTCGGGCGCTGATTTCGAACTGCTTCTCTCAGGGCTCATCAGTAATGCTTTTGCTATGCCTGCTGCCGGTTTTGCGCCGCCTCTCCAGGCAAACAGAGAATCCGCTGCTGACAGGTCTGCTATGGCCACGCGTCAGAACCCGACAGATGGAGTGGTTTTTCAATCAGGGGCGGCCCCCTTGGCATCGAATTTATCTCCCAAGAGCAGCGGGAATATATTTCCAGCTGCCTCTGCTGCCGGCCAGGTTAGTGAGGAGTTCATAAGTAAAGCGCCCTCACTCATACCATCTCATTTCAGGGGAGAGGGTAATAACGTTGTCCAGCCCCTGAGGGGAGGAGATAAAGAAGAGGGTGATGTATATGATTTTACTGATGACAGCATTAGCCTCAAGGAGGAAATCAGGTGGGGCGGACTGCAAACACAGTGTTCAGAAAAGACAGCGGAAACCGTACAGCCTGAACCTGGAGTTGCCGCTCAGGGAAAGAGCGCGCTGGTCGGACAGGCGACAGATGTTACTAATAAGACCATAAGTAAAGGGGAGGGTGCTTTATATGGTTTTACTAATGAACTCCTTAGTATGAGTACATCAGAAGAAACAGGAACAGGCGCTTTTGATCCTCCGGTGCAGAAAGTCATGTTCACTGAGCAGGGCGCTCCTGTCAGTACTCAGAAACCTGCAACCATAACTGAAACCCTGCCGGAAGGTGCAGGTCTTGTATCAGGGAGGGATCCGGCCCCCATGCAGCGTATACTGCCTCCAGGCACAGAGGCGATATGGAATCCGGCAGATAAAACACCACTGCCGATTTTTGTTATGGAAGTATCCAAGGAGGCGACTGACAGCAGAGAGACTTTATCAGCATTGCCTTTCAGCGCTCCTGCTGATCCTTCTTACGGAGCGGCACAGGATGATATCATCATGAAGACCACGGACCATCAGGCCGGGCAGACTGGTGAAACGGGGAAAAAGAGCAAAAAAATGCCCGGCCAGGAAGCGGTTATTATTATTTCTGATGAAAAGAATGAAACAGAAAAGCAGGCAATTCAGGAGCACGCAACGACAAAACCTGACGACAAAGAGCATCCTGAATTCAGCCTCAAAGCTGAAGCTCCTTTTGGAAAACTTCAGGTTGATGATCTTCCGGGCAGCAATGCGAATATCCGGGCGCTGCATGGACCTGAGGCCGCGCATTCCAACAGTAGCAAACCGGATTTCATCGAAGATCTGCCCTCAGTGGAAGCTACTGAAACAGGGCTTCCGAATCAGGAAATATCGGGCGACCAGATAAAATTCAGCGTTGCCCAGGCGCATGCCGATATCCGTATTAACGCAGACAACGCAGTTCCGGAGCAGAAGATACAGACATTTCATGAAAATATTAGTGTTGCCAATGACCGTTTTGTTATTACGAAAAGCGACGGCACATCCATAGAAATGACGCTTCAGCCCGAAGGTCTCGGTAAACTCGAAATTGAGATTGTCATTGATAACGGGACAGTGAACGCGAAGATAGAGGCCTCTCAACTCGCAGGGAAAGAGCTTGTCGAAAGGAATATTTCAGAGGTAATAGATGCTCTTTCAAGGGAAGGTATTTCCATCGGCGGTTTTTCGGTTTCACTGAAGGGTGGGAAAGGCGATGACAGAAACGAACAGTATTTCAGGAAGGAGGGGAAAGCAGAAGTCAGCGACGGACAATACAGCACCGGGCAAGCCGGGGCTGCCGCCCCGGTAAGCAGACAGGGCAGGATCAATATCTTTATTTAGGAAGGAGAACGCAATGAACGTGGCAACAGCAGGGCAGACCCTGGGAAAAGATGAATTTCTCAAGCTTTTTACGAACCAATTGAGGTATCAGGACCCTTTAAAACCTATGGACAGCACTGAATTTACGGCCCAGCTTGCCCAATTCAGCTCGCTTGAACAGCTTTTCAACCTCAATAGCGGGGTTGAGCAGCTGCTTTCGTTTCAAAGTTCTCTGAACAACGGCATGGTGGCAAGCTTTATAGGAAAAAGCGTTACAACGCAGGATGGATTAACCAGTAAAGTGATCGGAGTGAGTTTTGATCAGGGGAAGACCATGCTCATGCTCGAGAGCGGCAAAAAAATAACCATCGGAGAAATCCGGGAAATATTCGAAAGTCAGACATAAGGAGGAACAACACAATGTTAACATCACTTTTCACCGGCGTCAGCGGAATGAATGCCAATGGTATCACTCTTTCCACCATTGGAGACAACATCGCAAATATGAATACCATAGGTTTCAAGACAAGCAGGGTGACTTTCGGCGACATCCTCAGTCAGACACTGGGAGGCGCCTTTGGCTCATCCCAGGTAGGCCGTGGCGTGATGGTCAGGAGCGTAGACCCTGTTTTCACCCAGGGATCTTTTGAAACAAGCGCCAACGGGCTTGATCTTGCCATTGACGGTGACGGACTCTTTATGGTCAATGACAGCGGCACAAGATATTATACCAGGGCAGGCCAGTTCTCCCTCAACAAAGACGGCAATATCGTCAATCCTGACGGCCTTACTCTTCAGGGATACATTGCAGACGTCAACGGAAGCATCAGCGGCACAGTTGGTGATCTTCTCATAGGCTCTGCGCAGAGTCCTGCAAATATTACCACCACTGCTTCTGTTTCAGTGAACCTGAATTCCGCTGCAACAGCCCCGACTGCCGCGTTCACCCTTGATGGAAATGGCGACGGCGTAAATAATGACCCTGCTAATTTCAACAATTCCACAACGATAACCGTCCATGATTCACAGGGCGGCGCCCATGATGTTACGGTATATTTCGTAAAGACCGCTGCCAATGCATGGACAGCGCATTATGTGCACCAGGACGCTGCGGATGCGAATCTTCTTGTCGAGGCAGGGACACAGGGACTGACCTTTGACGACAGCGGCGCGCTTGTCGACGACAACAGCGGCACTGCTGTTAATTTTGACTTCGGCGCTGCGGTTGTTACGCCCCAGCCCATTGCTTTCAATTACGGCACAGGCACTGGAGAGGCCGTTGCCGGCACAGGGCTTGACGGAGCTACACAGTTTGCCTCTGATTTTTCCGTTATTCAACTCAGCCAGAACGGTTACTCTGCAGGATTTCTGAAAAACGTGAGCATTTCCGAAGATGGAGTCATAACAGGCATCTTTACGAATGGACAGACACGGGCGATTGGGCAGGTAGCTCTTGCCAAGTTCATAGCGCCGACGGAACTGACCAAGGTAGGCCGCAACCTCTATGCAGAGTCGGTTGATTCAGGTCAGCCGATTGTAGGCGCCGCGGCCACTTCAGGCATTGGCAGGGTGCTTTCCAATGCCCTGGAGATGAGTAATGTTGATCTCGCTGAAGAATTTGTAAGGATGATCACAGCGCAGCGTGGTTTTCAGGCTAATTCGAGGGTCATTACCACCTCGGACGAACTTTTGCAGGAGCTGGTGAACTTAAAGAGATAACCGGCAACTCAGGAGCACGGCCTTAGATAATGGGTCCTTATGAATTCTTTTTCATCGGCCTCAGTTTTAAGCGATCCGCGCAGGCGTCCATCAAGCAGGGCCCTGAATATTTCTGAATATACCGGACCCTGCGGGATCCCGAGGGCCCCGAGATCACTGCCTTTAAGAAGAGGCCTGACCTTCTTGAGCTCTATAAGAAAATGGGAAATGTCCTTTTTCCGGGATTCGTGCCGGGCTGTTGACATGGCCAGGAGTATGACTTCAAGCTCCATGCTTTCAAGCAGGTGATACAGGGCCGCAGTATCCTTTGACGGCAGGCTCTGCAGGATTTCCAGTGCGCCCGGTATTCCCTGCTGAATGAGCGTTCTTGTTTTTGGAGGAGCAGAAAGACGGGCAAGGGCCTCATCTCTGCCTGAAGCGCTGAGACCGGCAAACAGGACCATGAGGTAAAGAAGGCCCTGGTCTGCCTTTTCATCCAGATAAAGAAGGTTATACCAGGCAATGGTTTCACTCATTGATGACAGGCCTGACTCAAGCTTCTTGTCAAAGGTCAGATCCCTGTGTATGACCTTCAGGAGACCATAATCAGAGAGTTTCTTCAGGGTGAGCAGCGGATTTGTCTCAAGGAGGGCCTGGAGGAGTTCGTAGTAGAGTCTGGGGCCTGATAGTCTGTCAAAAAGGTGCATGTCGAGAGCTGACTTTATAAGCGTTGCAGTATGCCTGCTAAGCCTGAAGCCGAACCGCTCGGAAAACCTTATGGCCCTGAAGGCCCTTGTCGGGTCTTCGACAAGACTGAGGTTATGAAGGACCCTGATGGTCTTTTCCTTGAGGTCGCGCTGTGCCCCAAAAAAATCAAAAAGAAGACCGAAATCCGGGGGACTCAGCTTGATAGCCAGAGTGTTGATGGTAAAGTCCCTCCGGTACAGGTCCTTTTTTATGGAAGAGGTCTCTACCTTGGGGAGCGCTGCAGGGGATTCGTAATATTCCGTTCGGGCGGTCGCCACGTCAATGCGTAAATCATTATGGATGATCTGGGCTGTGCCGAAGGCATGATGCGGCTTTACTTTTGCGTGAAGTTGCTCGCCGAAGGCCTGGGCAAACAGGACACCGTCGCCTTCGATAACAAGATCTATATCAAGGTTATTTTTTCTCAGGAGCAGGTCCCTGACTGAGCCGCCTACAAGATATGCCTGATATCCAAGGCCCTCTGCAATGCTACCTGCGAGCCGAAGTGTTTCGTAAACATTGGCAGGGAATCTGTCCCTGAGGGCTGAGGAAAGGTTCCTGCTTGAAAAATGTATACCGCCGGAGTCCTCTTTGCCGATGCGCCGTTTTCGCAGGAATTCTTCGTAAAGGACCCTGAGGAGGTCTGTTCTTGTGATGGCCCCTCTGACGTGCCTGTCCTGCAATACAGGCATAAAACGCTGGTTATGTTCGATCATGGCAGCTTCAATCTCCAGCAGCGGCGTATCAGACTCCACGGTCAGCGCATCTGTAGAGCAGAATTCCGCAACGCTGTTTTTTCTGAAGCCGTGGAATATCGCCTTCTCCACTGTTTCCCGTGTTATGATGCCGGAGTACTCACTGCCTCTCAGCACAGGGAGAGCATTCACTCCAAATTTAGTCATCGCAGTTTCAGCCTCTTTTACGGAGCTTTCAGCCGGGATTGAAATTACATGGCTTGTCATGATATCTGCTGCGGTCTTGCCCGGTTTGATCAGCTCGGCAAGCAGGGCCGCTATGCGGTCTTCAACGGTCTCCAGGGAATCCTCCCGGATTGTAGCTGAGGCTGCTGCATGGTGGCCTCCCCCGCCGAACCGCTCAAGGAGGGCTGAGACGTCAAGCTCCGGGACCTTGCTGCGCGCCACTACAGTGATCTTCCCTTCCATATTGAGCATGAGGATGACAGCATCCGTATCTTCAATGTCCATGATCCGGTGTGCAAGGAGCGCTGCTTCTCCAATATAGGAATCATGGGATGCCTTGGCGAGCAGTATGCGTATTCCCCTGATGACTGTTTCCTTTGCAGAGGTGATGAGTTCGTTGAGCAGGCTGAGCTCTTCTTTGCCGAGATCGTGTCTGACATATTCTGAAACGATATTCAGGTTGGCCCCCCGCTTCAGAAGATAAGAAACAGCAAGTATGTCCCGTTCGTTTGTAGAAGGAAACAGAAGGCAGCCAGTTTCTTCATAAATGCCGAGGGCCAGAATAGTAGCCTCCATGGAAGAAGGAGAAACCTTCCGGTCCCTGAGCAGCTCAGTGAAAATCGTTGCTGTTGCGCCTACGTCTTCGGTTATTTCAATGCTGCCTCTGATATCGCCTGCTTTTAAAGGGTGATGGTCGTAAAGATGAATCTGCATATTTTTATTTTCGAGCAGCCGGGAAAGCGGGCCTATCCTGTCAGCCTGTCTGGTGTCGACAATGATAAGGGTATCAACTCCTGCCATGTCGATGTCCCTGATGCGCCTGATTTCAACAGGATGAAATACTTCGATGAAATCTCTGACTTTGCGCTCCTGAGATCCCGGGAACACGACAGCAGCATCGGGGTAGAGCATTTGAGCTGCGACCATGGATGCGAGAGAATCGAAATCAGCATTCAGATGCGAAGTAATGATTTTCATCTTCTGTGTCCCTTATATATTTCCCGGTGAGGGACTTAGCCGAAAACGGAGTAACGGTCTCTGCCGCTGTTTTTTGCCTGGTACAGTGCGTCATCAGCCGCAGAAATGAGATTATCATGCGTCTTTATTTTGTGGTTGGGAAAGGTCGAGATGCCGATGCTTATCGTTATTCTATCCTTGTTTTTCAGGCTTTTGAACTTATGCTGCTTTATCGCAAGCCTGAGCCTTTCGGCTTCGGCTATCGCGCCGTCAAGCGAGGTGTGGGGAAGCATTACTATAAACTCTTCACCGCCGTAACGGGCCGGCACATCACTCTGGCGGGAGAATCGTTTGAGCAGCGCGGAGAACTCCTTAAGCACAGCATCGCCTGTTTTGTGTCCATAGGTGTCGTTGATCCTTTTGAAATAATCAATATCGAGCATAAGGCAGCTGATGGGCAGAGAATAGCGCTCCGAACGGCCGAACTCTTCCACGAGCCGGTGATAGAAATAGCGGATATTGTAAATGCCGGTAAGAAAGTCTGTTATCGAGAGTTGTTCAAGCCGTGTCTTTTCGTCTTCGACCTGTGTGTAAAGAAAGGCATTATGCAATATGTTTGAGGAAAGCTCTGATATGGTTTTAAGAAGCTTTATTTCAGATTCCGAAAAGGCATGATTTTTCCGCGAGGTCCTCAGAAAAAGGGTCCCGATGATTTTTTCCTTGAAGAAAATGGGCATGACCAGTATCGAACGGATGCCGAGCGGCGCCAGGCTTTCCCTGACGGATTTCATGATGGGATCAGTGCCTGTGTCCTTTATAAAGACCGGCTTTTTTTTCTGGAGAGCTTCGACTACTTCAGGATATTTCTTCAGGTTCAGCCTGATGGCCTGGATGTTCGGCACTTCAAAGGAGGCGACCACATGGGCATTCCTGCTGAGCCAGTCGGTCCGTATGATTGAGCACCTCGACACCGGAATGACCTCGGCAATCTTGCTGACCATCCTGAAAAGCAGTTCCTGCGGATCAAGAGTGGAAGAAATCAGCCTGGCGATTTCGATGATGATCCGGAGATTATGTAATTCCTGCTTCATGTCTTCTGCGGACTCCCGGTTTTGTATGAGTGTCTGCAGCTTGCAGATCAG
Organism: Thermodesulfovibrionales bacterium; assembly: GCA_020056455.1. GTDB lineage: Bacteria > Nitrospirota > Thermodesulfovibrionia > Thermodesulfovibrionales > UBA6898 > UBA6898. The sequence continues at coordinate 10,355 of JAGVHR010000085.1, read as the reverse complement.
GTCTTTTTCAAGAAACGGACGGTAAACGTAAAGGTCTGCCTTGCAGGCTATGGCATTTTCGATGCCCTGCTCCCTGCTGCCTGTGATCAGAGACAGGACAGGCACGTCGGATGTCCTGTCTCTGATAAGCTGAATAAGGGAGTCCTCAATAAGTATGGCGCTGATATCTTTCCCATCGGCTGATTTGAGCAGCGACTCAGCTGAGCTGTAATATTGTGGACGAAAGAGCTTCGAACCCTTGAAAAAAGATCCGATAGATTCCGCTGCGCTTTTGTTGCGTATGAAGACTGCTATGGTTTTTTTCTTCATGTCAATTATTGTCCATTATAATTAAATTTAGTCGAATCAAAGACAGTAAATAACAATTAGTGTTCATTATACCTCAAAATACATCAAAAGCAGCACTTCTTGACAAAGCACGAACAAAGGGAATAACATTTTGAGTATACAGCCGAGATCCCGGAGGCCGGGATGCGGGGGACCCAAACCAAGGGGCGAATTCTTTTATGGATAGGGCACTTTCAAGCCCGAGCCCGTCAGCTAACCTCGCAGGCATTTGAAAGGAATCATTACCATGAATACGTGCTGCATTTTGCTGCATTCAGTTGATTCTGCCCTTTCACGGATTTAACTCTCCCATGGCAACGGCAAAACATTCTTCAGTAACAGAAATCGTCAAGTCACTCGGCCTTGTCTTCGGTGATATAGGGACAAGCCCTATTTATACGCTTACGGTCGTATTTCTGCTTTTGAACGCGACTCGCGATAATGTGCTGGGTGTGCTTTCCTTGATCATATGGACTATGGTCATTCTCGTCAGTCTACAGTATGCGTGGTTAGCAATGACGCTGAGCAGAAGGGGTGAGGGCGGCACGATCGTGCTGAAGGAAATACTCTCGTCTGCCCTAAGGTCACCCAGGGCGATAGGTTTTGTGGGGATGCTCGCGATCATCGGCGTTTCCCTGCTTATCGGTGACGGCGTCATAACACCGGCAATCAGCATTCTCAGTGCGGTTGAAGGAGCCCTGCTCATTCCGGGGCTTGCCGGGCTTTCAACTACCGCAATTGTAATGATCTCTGCATTGATCGCTATGGGACTGTTCGCAATCCAGAGCAAGGGGACAGAAAGAGTTGCCGGTGCCTTCGGACCCATCATGGTTGTCTGGTTCTGCTCGCTGGCCTTCCTCGGCGTATGGTTTATTGCAGAGGCGCCGGAAGTGTTAAGCGCCCTGAATCCGACCCGGGGTGTCAGGTTCATCATTGAAAATAAGCTCAAAGGATTCATCGCCCTCAGCGAGATTATTCTCTGCGCCACGGGCGGAGAGGCATTATATGCTGACATGGGACATCTGGGCGGCAAGCCTATAAGGCAGGCATGGGGGGCGGTCTTTGTTGCCCTTGTTTTGAATTATCTTGGTCAGGGAGCCTTCCTGCTGAAACACCCTGATGCAAAGAACATCCTCTTTGAGATGATGTTCCACGTTTCAAGTGTGCTGTACATTCCCTTCCTCCTATTGAGCATTGCAGCAACGATCATCGCCTCTCAGGCGATGATCAGCGGCATGTTCTCGATTGTATACCAGGGGATTACGACCCGCATGATGCCGCTGTTCAAGGTCGATTACACATCCACTAAGCGCAGGTCCCAGATATATCTGGCCACCATCAACTGGTTCATGCTCATATCAGTTCTGTTCATTATGTTCGAGTTTCGGGAGTCCCACAAACTTGCGGCAGCATATGGACTTGCAGTTACCGGCACCATGACGCTTACCGGATTCATGATGACATGGATATTCCATGTCAGGAAACAGCCGGTATTGTCTGCACTTGCCCTGTTCATAACCTGCGTGGACCTTGCATATCTCGGCGCAAATCTCTACAAGATACCACACGGCGGGTACTGGTCAATTATTATTGCATTGATCCCGTTCGGCATGATCATCCTTTACCGGGAAGGGCAGAAGAGACTCTACAAGATGATGGATTTCATGCCGCTTGAGTCGTTTCTCCATAAGTTCAGACGCGTATATGACAGCGCATGCAGGATAAGCGGGACAGCGCTGTTTCTTATCAAGGATGTTAAGGAAATGCCGTTTTATATCACACAGACCATGTTCTATCATGGCATCATGTATGAGGATAATATTCTTGTCTCGATCATTAAGAGGGACGATCCCTATGGCGTTGCCGGATTCTTCAGGCCTGATCTATCTGACGGACTAAGGGTATTTGAGGTGCAGATGGGTTATATGGAGATGGTCGATGTTGAGGAGATCCTTCGAGAGGCCGACATAGAAGAACGGGCCGTTTTCTATGGCCTTGAGGACATAGCAACTGACAATCTCATATGGAAAGTCTTCTATTTCATCAAGAAAACAACGCCGCCATTCATCAATTTCTACAAATTCCCTGCGAAGAAGCTCCACGGTGTATTGACAAAAATAACCATGTAAATGCAGTCCGTTTTCGACCTTGACAGATGCTGTGCCTGAAAGCATATAATCAGCGGAGATTATAATTGCGCTGTTGGATCAAACATGGCATGTCAGAGAAAAATCACCCTATAAAAGGCATCTTACATTCTCTTGGCCTTGTCTTTGGAGATATAGGCACCAGCCCTATCTATACGCTGACCGTTGTCTTTTTGCTGATGAAGCCTACCCATGACAACGTTCTGGGAGTTCTTTCTCTGATATTTTGGACATTGGTCTTTCTTGTTTTTGTTCAGTTCGACTGGCTCGCCATGAGCCTCAGCCGGCGCGGTGAAGGCGGCAAGATCGTGCTGAAGGAGATCCTTGTTTCCCTTCTTCCAACCAGGACAGCGAGTGTTCTGATCACAACCATAACCTTTGTTGGTGTTTCATTATTGATGGGTGACAGTATACTGACACCTGCTATTAGTATCCTGAGCGCTGTAGAGGGGGCTGTGCTTATCCCCGGCCTTGAAAATCTCTCCAGGAATATGATCCTCCTTATTTCAGCGTTTATCGCGATCGTCCTTTTCTCGGTCCAGAGCAGGGGAACAGAAAAAGTTGCAGGCGCTTTCGGCCCGATAACCGGCGTATGGTTTATATCGCTTGTGCTTGTAGGGATTACCGCGATCATGGAGGCGCCCGAGGTTTTGAATGCCCTGAATCCTTACTGGGGCGCTCATTTTCTCATGAGCAACCGTTTTGCAGGATTTATCGCCCTCGGCGAGATAATCCTCTGTGCAACAGGCGGTGAGGCGCTCTACGCTGATATGGGACACCTTGGGGCAAAGCCGATCAGGCAGGCATGGATTGGCGTCTTTGCTGCGCTTTCAATCAATTATCTCGGCCAGGGGGCCTTTGTGCTGAAGCATCCTGAGGCAAAAAATGTCCTTTTCGAAATGGTTTTTCATTATGCAAAAACCCTCTATGTGCCATTTCTTGTGCTGAGCATTGCCGCAACTGTCATCGCTTCCCAGGCGATGATCAGCGGCATGTTCTCCATGGTCTATCAGGGTATAACTACCAGGATAATGCCTATGTTCAAGGTGGACTATACCTCTGTCGAACGGAGATCACAGATATACATCGGTTCAGTCAACTGGGCGCTTCTTATCGCGGTGCTTTTCATCATGTTTGAGTTCAGGGAATCAAGCAGGCTTGCCTCTGCATATGGTCTGGCTGTAACCGGAACAATGGTGCTGACGAGCATCATGATGACATGGATTTTCTTTCTCAAAAAGAAACCTCTTCTTTCTGCCATGGCTTTTATTATTGTGCTTGTGGATGCCGTATATATGTTCTCCAATTTTTATAAGATTCCCCATGGCGGATACTGGTCGCTCATACTCGCTTCGTTCCCGCTGGGCATGATAGTCTTATATACGAGAGGTCAGAAACGTCTTTACCGGATGATGGAATTCATGCCCCTGGAGGATTTCCTGCATAAATTCAGAAGAGTCTATGCCTCTACCTCCAGGGTGAGCGGCACAGCGCTCTTTCTGATCAAAGATGCAAAGGAGGTCCCCTTCTATATAATCCAGACCATGTTTTATCACGGCATTATATACGAAGACAATATTTTCGTATCGATCATTAAACGTGATGACCCTTTTGGCGTGACAGGCTTTTTCAAGCCTGATCTTTCGGACGGTCTCAGGGTCTTTGAGGTGCAAATGGGATATATGGAAGTGGTGGACATCGAAGAGATCCTGAGAGAGGCTGATATCGAAGAACGGTCGGTCTTCTATGGCCTTGAAGACATCATCACGAGCAACCCTGTCTGGAAGGTATTCCATTTCATCAAGAGGAACACGCCGCCTTTCATTAATTTTTATAAGCTCCCTCCCAAGAAGCTTCACGGCGTCCTGACAAAAGTTAACATGTAGCATCTGCATGTCTGAACTGAGAACCATACTCAACAGGTTTTACCGGGAATATGACTTCAGGCAGAGGGTCCTCCACGATCCGATCGAATTTCCACACCGCTACAAAAACACAGGAGATATTGAGATTGCCGGCTTCCTTGCATGCTGTTTTGCCTATGGCAGGATAGGACTCTTCAAGCCGGTTATCGACAGGATTTTGTCGATAATGGGGAAAAGCCCTCATGGTTTTCTGCTTGATTTCAGCATCGCCGGACAGGCAAAACGTTTTGAGGGGATACAATATAGGTTTAACAGGAACCAGGATATCATCTGCCTTCTCTATATGCTGCACATAATTCTCCGGAAAGAAGGTTCTCTGGAAAGTGTCTTCATAAAACACTTCCGGGAAACGGACGAGAACATCGGCAATGGCCTGACAGCAATGATGGACAGGTTTCTTTCCGTGGACACAACGAAGATTTACGGCAGAAACCTTAAGCCCTCAGGTCTTACGCAGTTCTTTCCCTCGCCTGCAAAGGGAAGCGCCTGCAAAAGACCGAGTCTTTTTCTGCGCTGGATGGTTCGCGACAAAGACATAGACCTCGGCATATGGAAAAACATACCAAAGGACAAGCTGGTAATCCCGCTTGATACGCACATCATGAAGATCTCGCAATGCCTTGGTTTTACCGCGAGAAATTCGGCAGACTGGAAGACAGCTGTTGAGATAACCGAATCACTAAAGAAGTTCGACCCTGTAGATCCTTTGAAATACGACTTCGCCCTTTGTCATCAGGGCATCTCGGGAATATGCAGAGGGGAAAGGGACAAGTCCGTATGCTCAGGATGCATATTCAGAAACTGCTGACTTTTTGTGAACTCCCTCTCTTGCCTCTGAGCTTGCAAAATAATAACCTAATGGGCTTCGGCCCAGTTATTGCCATGGCCTATATCCACTTGCAGGGGAACAGAGAGCTCTATGACACCTTCCATTTCTTCCCTCACAAGGGCTCTTATTGCCTCCAGTTCAGACTCGGGAAGCTCGAACAGGAGTTCATCATGGACCTGCAGGATCATCCGCGCGCGCAAGCCTTCAGTCAGCAGACGCCTCCTGATATTTATCATGGCAATTTTGATAATATCTGCGGCAGTGCCCTGAATAGGAGAGTTCACTGCCAGTCTTTCGCCTGATTGACGAATATTGCGGTTCTGGTTCTTTAACTCAGGGATAGGTCGTTTTCTGCCGAAAAGCGTAGAGACAAATCCTTTTTCCGTGGTTTCTGCTACCAACTGTTCAATATACTGCTTTACACCAGGATGGCGATCGAAATACTGCTTGATGAATTGCTCAGCCTCCTTCCTGCCGATATTCAGAGTCTCCGAGAGACCAAAGGATGATATGCCGTAGATCACGCCAAAGTTGACTGTCTTTGCAGTTCTTCTCATTTCCTGCGATACGGATTCAAGGGGAACACCGAAAATTTCAGCCGCTGTTCTTGTATGAATATCGATATTATTTCTGAAGGCGGATATAAGCCCGGTATCATTGCTCAAGTGCGCCAGAATCCTCAGCTCGACCTGCGAATAGTCAGCGGAAAGAAGCAGGTTCCCCTGCTCTGCAACAAATGCAGCCCTTATTCTCTTCCCCCAGTCACCTTTTACTGGAATATTCTGAAGGTTCGGCTCGCTGCTGCTCAACCTTCCAGTGGCTGTCACCGTTTGATTAAAGGACGTATGCACTCTTCCTGTCCTGGAGTTTACCAGGCCCGGCAGCACGTCAATATACGTGGTCTTCAACTTTGTGAGGCTGCGGTAGTGAAGAATCTCCATAGGTAGTTCATGAGACTCTGCAAGCTCTTCCAGCACATCCATTCCTGTTGAAAACCCTGTTTTTGTCTTTCTGCCCGGGCTAAGGCCAAGCCTGGTGAAGAGGATGGTACTCAATTGTTTTGGAGAATTAATATTGAACTTTTCGCCTGCAAGGAAATATACCCTCTTTTCGATTGCAGCTATATCAGCGGCAAGTTCCATGGACATTTCCTCTAAAAGGCCCTTCTGAATCTTTACGCCGGCAGTTTCCATATCAATGAGCACCCTGATGAGTGGCATTTCAATAGTGAAATATACCGACTCAAGCCCGTTGTCTTTCAGCCTTTCAAAAAGCAGGTCCTTAAGCTCAAAGGCAAGTGCAGCATCCTCTGCAGCATACTGAGCAGCCTCATCAATGGGGACCTCGGCAAAACTCGGCCGTTTTTTCAGGACTTCCATAAAGGACTTTTTCCTTTTTGAAAGATATTCAAAAGAGACTTCATCAAGGCTGTGTCCTGCCTTGTTCGGGTTCAGGAGATACGCTGCGATCATGGTATCCAGCAAAGGGCCGTCAACAAATGTTTTTTCTCCGGCCAGTATCATAATGTCATATTTCAGATTATGTCCAATCTTGGAGACGTCTGGATTGAGCAGAAGAGGGCGGAGGATACGCAGGGCTTCTTCTTTTTCAAGCTGCGCCTGTTTGGACATAAGGGACTGATTGTGGCCGACAGGGATATAATACGCCATGTTTTTGTCACAACACAGGGAAATACCGACAAGGCCTGCCAGTAGAGGGTTTTTCCCTGTTGTTTCCGTGTCAAGTGACAGCATATTTCCTATGGAGGCCATAAATTCCCTGAGTCTTTCGGCAGCAAAAATCGTTTCATGCTGCCTGACGGATGATTTATCCTGTGCCTGTCCCGAAGGGAGAAGCTTCATAAGACTTGTAAACTCGAATTCCCTGAACAGAGAAAGCAGGGAAAGCCAGTCAGGCTCCCTGAGGGAAAAAGATTCTAGGTCAAAAACGAGCGGGACTTCCGGGTCGATAATCGCGAGTTTCTGGCTCAGGAGTATCATTTCCCTGTTTTCCATGACCATTGTTTTTAGTCTCTCCCTTATAATGCGCTCAGGGTGTTCGAGAAGCTCCGAGATGCTTGAAAAGGCTGTCAGAAGCTCCCTGGCGGTCTTTTCTCCGATTCCTTTGACGCCGGGGATGTTGTCAGCAGTATCTCCTGTGAGAGCCATGTATTCAGGTATCCTCTCCGGCCCAACCCCGAATTTTTCCATTACAAAGGACCTGTCGATAATCCGGTCCTTCACAGGGTCGTATACCTTGATCTTATCGTCAACAAGCTGCATCATGTCCTTGTCGGCAGTAACAATATAGACATTCGAGCCTTCAAACGCAGCCTTTTTTGCGATAGTCCCGATAATGTCATCAGCCTCGTAGCCTGGCGCCTCAAAGGTTTTTATATGAAAAGCCGATACAACCCTTCTGATATGCGGCAGTTGCAGGGCCAGATCAGCAGGTGTTTCCTTCCTGTTGGCCTTATACTGCTCGAATATCCTATGACGCTCTGTCGGAACCGGAGAGTCAAAAGCGACAGTCAATCCTTCGGGTTTTCTGTCCCGGATGATCTTCAGGAGCATGGTAGTAAAACCGAAGATCGCATTGGTGGGAAACCCTTTTGAGTTTGTCAGCGATTTGATGGCATAGTAGGCTCTGTAGATATACGAATTCCCGTCGATTATAAATAGGTCCATTGAATGAGATTATACCTAAAATTGACTAAAGATACGTTCTTATTTTAGAGTAAACAAACAGTATCATCAGGAGGCAATATTGGCCACGATAGTCGAGGACATCAGCAGTACAAAAAAACGGCTTCAAATCGAGATTCCTGCAGAAATCCTCGAAAAGGAATTCAGCGAATCGTTACAGAATATGCGTCAGAGGGCAAGGATTCCCGGCTTCAGACAGGGGAAGGCGCCACTCACCATTATCGAAAAGAGGTTCGGCGAGGAGATCAGGAGCGAGTTGGTCGAAAAGCTCGTCCCAACGTATTTTGCCCAGGCTGTAAAAGAGGCTGATCTGTCGCCTGCCACCATGCCGAAGCTCGAAGGGAATTTTGCTTTCAAGCGGAATGAGCCGCTTGTTTTTACCCTCCTGGTAGAGGTCAGACCGAAGCTCGGCGACCTGAACTATACAGGGCAGAAGGTACGGGACATCAAGGTTTCCGTCGATGACAAGGAAGTGTCAGACACAGTCATCAGCCTTCAGAAAGACCGGGCCGTGTTCGACGCTGTGGACCGGGAAATCAGGGAAGACGACCTGCTTGTTATTGATTATATTAAATTGGATTCCACGGGCGAAAAAGAGCTTTCGACCGCGAAAGACCAGGTTATGGATCTTGGCAATAACCTGACGCCGCCGGGCATCCTCGTTAGTCTTATCGGAAAGAGTAAAGGCGATATTGTGGAGGTTACCCTGCCGGAAGTTGTCGGAAAGGAAATCAGGGAAGACTCCGCTAAAGGAGATAAACTCAAGATAACGATCAAAGAAGTCAAGGAAAAGAAGTTGCCGGAGCTTGACAACGAATTTGCAAAGGACTTTGGGCACGAATCCCTCGACGAGTTGAAGGCAAAGATAAGGGAAGGACTCCTTGCGGCCAAAAAAGAGGATGCGGGGAAAAAGCAGAAGTCTGTGCTGGTCGATGAACTGGTTGACAGCCATGGCTTTGACGTGCCGGAATCACTTGCGGAAGCTGAGTTGCAGCACCTGATAGCGAAGGAGAAGTATGCCGGAAATGCTCTAAAGCAGGCGCAGACTGCACAGACTGAAACTGCTGACGCAGAGTTCGCGGAAAAACTAAGGCCGCAGGCAATCAGGAATGTAAAGGCTGCGATTATTCTTGAAGAGATAGCGGACAGAGAGAATATCTCGGTTTCTGAGATGGATATGAAAGACAGAATAGCAATACTCGCTTCAAAACTTCAGGCCACGCCTGATGCAGTCATTAATCTTTTTATGACAAGAGACGGATCTCTGGATAACCTCCGGCATAATATGCGGGAAGAAAAGGTCCTCGATTTTCTGCTTTCAAGGGCAGAGACTGTCAGCGAGGTCTGAGATGAGTGTCATCCCGATTGTAATAGAACAGACAGGAAGGTCTGAGCGCGCTTACGATATTTATTCACGCCTTCTAAAGGACAGGATCATATTTCTGGGGACGGCCATTGATGACCATGTCGCAAATACGGTCATTGCCCAGCTCCTTTTTCTACAGACTGAGGACCCGGAAAAGGACATACACATTTATGTCAATTCTCCCGGCGGCATCGTGACTTCAGGCCTTGCCATATACGATACCATGCAGTACGTGAAACCTGACATCTGTACGTATTGCATCGGCCAGGCTGCAAGTATGGGAGCGCTGCTTCTGACGGCAGGTACGAAGGGCAAGCGATTTTCCCTGCCCCATTCGAGGATCATGCTCCACCAGCCTTTGGGCGGGTTTCAGGGGCAGGCCACGGATATAGAGATACACGCAAGGGAGATATTGAAGGTGAAAGATACCCTGAACAAAATCATTTCGCAGCATACAGGAAGGGCTCTCGACAAGATCAGGACAGATACGGACCGCGACTTTTTTATGTCCGGCACTGAGGCAAAGGAATACGGACTTGTTGACGAGGTCATCGATACGACCAGGAAGAAGCGGGAGAGTTAGTTTGCATGGCAAGAAAAGAGGAAGAAAATCTGAAGTGTTCTTTTTGCGGCAAAGGCCAGGAAGAAGTCAAAAAGCTTATCGCCGGCCCGACTGTTTATATCTGCAACGAATGCATTGAGCTCTGTAATGAGATCATTGCTGATGAGCTTTCAATCCAACCTGATGTTGAATCCCTGCCGAAACTTCCATCACCGAAAGAGATCCATGCCTTCCTGAACGACTATGTAATCGGGCAGGAAAGGGCGAAGAGGATTCTTGCCGTTGCTGTGCATAATCATTATAAGAGGATATATAACCCAGGAGAATCAGACGTTGAACTCCAAAAGAGCAATATTCTGCTGATTGGTCCGACCGGAACAGGCAAGACCCTTATCGCGCAGACGCTTGCAAAACTCCTCAAGGTCCCCTTTACGATTGCTGATGCCACTACGCTTACCGAGGCAGGATATGTCGGCGAGGATGTTGAGAATATT
>JAGVHR010000015.1 GCA_020056455.1 Thermodesulfovibrionales bacterium | reverse complement strand
CTTGCATACAGCGCCGAGCATGGACGAGTTCGGCATTGCTCTTCCAAAGCAGTCGATAGAGATCCTGGTTGCATCGATAGTAACAACCCTCTGCCCGGGGCCTGCATTCAGTTTTGTCCGGATATCCTGGGGATTCTTCGAGGTATTTACGACAAAGATCGTATTTTCCCTCCCTCCCTCTGTAACATTTATGCTGTCAAGGAGTGTTGCGTCGACCACCGCGACAACATCGGGTTCAAGCACAGGGCAGTGGATCCTGAGCTCTTTTGATGCAATGCGGTTGTATGCCCTAAGCGGAGCTCCGGCCCTTTCAGGACCGTATTCCGGGAATGCCTGAACATGCCTTCCACCGCTCAGACATGTGTCTGCCAGCACTTTGGCAGCCGTTACGGTGCCCTGGCCGCCTCTTCCGTGCCATCTGATTTCAACTGTTTCTGCCATATTTTCCTCCAGGAGTGAATTGGATATTAATTTTATAGGATACGGTTATTATTTTCAATAAATTTAGATATTACAATAACTTATAGATCTATTTGGTCTTCTGTGACACGCTGTTTGTGACAGACCCTTAAAAACTCAAAACAGACGGTTGCGTAAAAAGCGCCAATGGCAGGGTGCGCATGGTTCGACAAGCTCACCATGACAGTCGACGAGCCTGCCCTAAGCTAATCAAAGGGAGTTTTGCAGCGCAACGCAGCATATGGACTTTTTACGAGATCGTCTTTTATAGTTAACACTATAATGGCACAGAGTATGACAGGCTTTGGAAGCTCGGAAAAAAACGGCTGCAGGGTTGAAATCAGGTCTCTCAACCAGAGGTTCCTTGATATTTATATCAAGTCGCCGTCATTTCTCAATCAGCATGAGATGACCTTCAGGAATATGCTGAGGGAGCGGTTCAGCAGGGGAAAGTTTGACGTGAACATATCTTTCTCCGGCGAGACTGCTGCGGACCTCAGGGTCAACAAGGAAGTAGCCGGCAGGATAGTCATTGCACTCAGGTCCCTGCAGCAGGATTTCTCGATCCTGGGAGATGTGGATATCAGCAGTATGGCATATTTTCATGACATGTTTATGGAAGCAGATTTTTCCTGTGACATTGAAGAAATCAAACGTGTATTTGAAGATGCCGTTAAAGGGCTGGAGAACATGAGGAACAGGGAAGGGCGGTACCTTGTGGAAGAGCTCGGCAGGATGATAAGCAGCCTCGAAGCGATGAACCGGAAGATGATGGAGCTGAGCGCAGAGACAGCTCAGGAGGCAGGTCGCAGGCTGAAGGAGAAACTATGTGCTCTGCTCGAAGGAAGCGAAATAGACACTGGCAGGCTTAATCAGGAGATCGCGCTCCTTGCCTCCAAACTCGATATATCAGAGGAGATATCAAGGCTGGATTGTCATATTCAGCAGTTCCGGGAAATCCTCAGAAATGATGGTATTGTCGGAAGAAAACTTGATTTTCTTGTCCAGGAATTGAACCGGGAAGTAAACACGATGTCCTCAAAGTCTGCTGAATATGATATCTCCAGACTTTCCGTGGATATGAAAACAGAGATAGAGAAGATTCGGGAACAGGTGCAGAACCTGCAATAACAATATAAGAGATAGATAGTTCAATAATTATTTCGGACAGCAACTATATTATTCTGTCCGGCCTTCAGGTAGAAGCGATTACCCGGAGGTTTTCAGAAGGGAGGACCGCCAGTGACGAAGAGTAGTGGCAGGGGGAACATCTTTATCGTTTCAGCGCCCTCCGGCGCGGGAAAAACAACTCTCTGCAAGAGGCTCATAGGGACCATGGACAAGCTGAAAACATCTGTTTCTTTTACTACGAGGAAGCCGAGAGACGGAGAGGTCAGAGGCGAGGACTATTTTTTTGTAACGGAAAGGAAATTCCGCTCCATGATCGCAGCGGGTGAATTCGTGGAATGGGCTGAGGTGCACGGCAATCTGTACGGGACCTCTCGGAAGCGGCTCGAAAAGGTCATTAATGACGGATACGACGTTATTCTTGACATAGACACGCAGGGCGCCAGGCAGATCAGAAACACCTTTGAAAACGGGGTTTTCATCTTTATCCTCCCTCCCTCCATGACCGTGCTAAGGGAGAGGCTCGAAAAGAGGATGAGCAATACCCGCGAGGATATGGAAAGAAGACTGGCCAGGGCAGTTGAGGAAATCAGGGAATATAAAATGTACGATTATGTTATAGTAAACGACCTGCTGAGGAGTTCCATCAGGAAGTTCGAGTCCATTATTACGGCTGAACGGCAGCGGAGCTCCAATAAGGATTCAGCATGGATCGAGAAAAATATTATACGGAGGTAAACATCTATGGACATTATTTCTCTGCCTGTGGAGATTGACCATAAGAAGATCGACGGCAAATTCAGGCTCGTGCATATAGCTGCCCAGAGGGCCAAGGAGCTTGCCTTCGGAGGAAAGCCGAAGATTGTCACCAAATCAAGAAAGGTCACGACTATAGCCACTGAAGAAGCGATCCTGGACCGCCTTGAATTCATTATCGGTGAGGAGGCCAGGGTGGCGCAGGAGAAGTCAGGTAAATACGATTTCCGGAAACTCCTGGAAGAGAGCAGAAAGTTGCCCGCAGGAGAAGACATGAGCGAATTGGAGAAGGACCTGAAGGTCTATCTGCACGAAAAGGAAACCTTTGACAAAAAGGCCTTTGAGGAGCTTTTCGGAGGCAAGAAGGAAACAGAAGCTGACGAGCCTCAAATATAAGTCGGTACTCCTCGGAGTCTCCGGTGGAGTGGCGGCGTACAAGGCTGCTGATCTTATCCGGAGGCTGAAAGATATGGGCGCCACGGTCACGGTCATGATGACCGGGGCAGCCCGGGAATTCATCACACCTCTTTCTCTTCAGGTCGCTTCCCAAAATGCCGTACATACATCGCTTTTTCAGGACCCTCTCGCGCACATTGCTCTGCCTGCCCAGGCTGATGTTCTGGTCATAGCTCCTGCCACTGCCAATACCATTGCAAAATTAGCCAACGGCATTGCCGACGATATTCTTTCAACAGTGTTCCTCGCATACCAGGGGCCTGTGGTTATTGCTCCTTCCATGAACTGGAAGATGTATGAGCATCCTGTTGTGCAGGAAAACCTCAGGAAACTGCTGTCCCTCGGTGTGATGCAGATCGGTCCTGACTGCGGCCCGCTTGCCTGCGGTGAAGAGGGCAAAGGGAGGCTTGCCGCTGTACAGGATATTGTCGATGCTGTCATTGCCGCGCTTTCTCCGAAAGACCTCAAAGGACAGAAGATCGTGGTAACTGCCGGCCCGACCAGGGAGTATATGGATCCGGTCAGGTTTATTTCGAACCGGTCTTCTGGAAAAATGGGCTTCAGCCTCGCGAAGATTGCCCGAAACAGAGGAGCAGAGGTGGCGCTTATCAGTGGTCCCACGGCTCTCAGGCCGCCTCAAGGGGTGGTGTTCAGGCAGGCTCATACCTCTGACCAGATGTTCCGGGCGGTTGAAGAGGAATCGGAAAAGGGCGCTGACGCTCTCATTATGGCTGCTGCTGTGGCTGATTTCAAGCCGGTCCGGCAGTCCGGCGTTAAGCTTGAAAAAAGAGGCGTATCGACAATTGCGGTAGACAATACCGTGGACATAATATCCAGTATCTCTTCATGGAAAAAGAGGCCTTTTATTATTGGTTTCGCAGCTGAGACAGGCAGCAATATCGAAAAAGCAAAGGCCAAGATGAGCGGAAAAAATATGGATATGATCGTTTTCAATGACGTTACTGAGAAGGATGCGGGGTTTGAGACCGACACTAATCGTGTTGTCATCCTCGACAAAATTGGCTCTACAAGCACTGAACTCATGAGCAAGGACGAGATCGCCTGCATCATACTTGACCGTTACATGAAAATCAAAACTTGACTTTATCTCTGTATTTTGCTAAAAAATTGAAAGCTTATGGCATCGAAAGATATAGAAAAACTTAAAGAAAAGTTTGAAAAAGACTCAAATTCCAAGCTTTTTTTGCCCCTTGCCGAGGAATACAGAAAAGAAGGCATGCTTGATGAGGCTATAGACGTATTACAGCAGGGTATTGAGCGGCATTCTTCATACACCAGCGCCAGGGTCCTGCTCGGGAAGATTTACTTTGAAAAGGGCATGACTGATGAGGCGCGTAGAGAATTTGAAAGTGTTGTGAAGATCGTGCCTGATAATCTTTTCGCTCACAGGAAACTTGCCGAGGTCTACAGGGCGTCAGGCGAGCCTGAACTGGCTGTAAAAACGCTCAAGACTGTCCTTAGGCTTAATCCTCTTGATGATGAGTCTGTCACCAGCCTCAGAGAGATTGAGGCGCTTCTCTCTCCAGCACTGCCCGCATTGGAGCCGACCGGTGTGGTTAGTCAATCGGTGGAAAAGGAGATGACCGAAAAATTAGCAAATGAAGAGTCTGTTTACCTGCATCACGAAGATGAGATCAGTACTGGGGCTGCAGTTGACAGGGTGAAACATTCAGAAGAGGAACTCAATGCATTCAAGGACTCTTTATTTGGAGGAAAAGCAAACTTTGGCGATGAGTCTGAGACTGATCATGAGGACCTGCCGGCAGTTCAGAACGCTGTCGATAAGTTCGATGCCGTGAATATATCTGAAGAAGAAGCGTCGGAAGGGGATGTGCCGTCATTCGCTTCTATTGCATCCGGAATTCAGACTGAAGATGTGTCCGGGAGTGGACAACAGCCGGCTTCGACGATAGCTGAGGCCGATGCAACAGAACTTGCTGAAGAACTCAAGGAACCGGGCGGGCATTACGTGAATATGTTTTTGGATGAACCAGCGGCTGTTGTAAAAAATAAGACCGTTGGTGTTGCTGACGGGGACAGATTTGTAGGGGAAGGCAAATTCGCAGAGGCCATGAGCGCATACAAGATGGTCCTTGCTTCTGATCCGGACAATAAAATGGTCCTTCAGCGCGCAGAAGAACTCCGGGCGCTTCTTTCACTTATGGGCAAGGACAAGGAAATGCTCGTGGCAGGGTTGAATTCATTTCTTGAAAGAATTTATAAGAGGCGCGATGGATTTTTTGGACGTACTTAAAGAGACCGTAGAAAAAGTCGACGGAGCTGTCGCGTCAATGATCATTGCGTCCGACGGAATAGCTGTTCAGGAGTATGCTTCTGAACGGCTCATTGACCTTACCGGACTTGGAGCTGAGGCTTCGGCAATGATAAGGGACATCGGATATGCGGCTGAAAATCTTGGTCTTGGGGAAGCCAGGGAGTTTTCGATTGTATCTGACACCTGCGGAATAATAATGAGAAAGATCAATAATGACTACTATCTCGCTCTTATAATTCACCCTGAAGGAAATTTCGGAAAAGGACGTTACGTCCTGAAGACAACAGTCCCCAGGATAGAAAACGAATTTTAGCTTCTGCGCTTGCATGTGCAGGGAACGTTCCGGATCAGGAGAACTCAGCTATGAAAATCCTCGTTGTACATGGACCGAATCTTAACCTTCTTGGGACAAGAGAGCCTGATGTCTACGGCCGGACAACGCTTCAGGACATAAATCAGCAGATTATGGAGCTTTCCGGGGAACTGGGTCTCGACACCGTGATCTTTCAGTCAAACAGCGAAGGCGCTATTGTCGATGCACTTCAGAACACTCCCTGCGATGCGCTGATCATCAATCCCGCAGCCTATACGCATACAAGTGTTGCTATCAGGGACGCCATTGCAGCCGTGGGCAGACCCGCAATCGAGGTCCATATCTCCAATATCCACAAAAGAGAGGAATTCAGGAAAACATCCTACATGGCAGGCGTTGTTACCGGCCAGATCAGCGGCCTTGGCATGGAGGGTTATCTTCTGGCCCTTCGGGCCTGCCGGAAGATCCTGGGCAGATGAATCCTGTAGTTGCCCTTACCGAATCCCTTGCTCAAAAAGGGATGAACGGGATGCTCGTTTCCAATATAAAAAATATCCGTTATCTTACAGGATTTACCGGTTCTTCCGCTTGTCTTCTGATCACAGGGAAAAACAGGATTTTTTTTACTGATTCCCGCTACGATGAGCAGACAAAGAGGGAAGTGAGGGGCTTTGATATCATTATCGAGCAGCAGGAGAGGCCGAGAGAGCTGCTCGATAAGGCCAGGGCCTCCGGCATTACGACCCTGGGGTTTGAGTCCACTGTTTCATATTCATTCTACAAGTCGCTTCTTAGAAAGGGGATCAGGGTCAAGTGCGTAACAAACCTGCTCGAAGACATGAGGAGGGTCAAAGGCATGCTGGAGATGAAGATGATCTCCAGGGCGGTTGAACGCGCTGAGAAGGCCTTTCTTGAGATGAAGCCGTACATCAGGACCGGTTTTTCAGAAAAACATCTTGCATTGAGACTGGAAGCAGGGCTGAAGAACCAGGGATGCGCGGTTATACCCTTTGATATTATTGTTGCTGCCGGCAGCAATTCCGCAATGCCCCATGCAAAACCGACGGATTATCGGATCAGGCAGGGCGATTTTGTTATGATCGACTGGGCAGGTGAGGCGGGCGGTTATTTTTCCGACATGACCAGAACGTTTATTATGAGAGGCGGAAAAGACCTTCCTGTCAGGAAGGAGATATACAATACGGTGCTGGGCGCAAACCGCCAGGCCATAGCTATCGTGCGGGAAGGGATCATGGCCCGTTCAGTTGACAAGACAGCAAGAGATATTATAAAAAAAGCGGGGTATGGTGACTGCTTTGGGCACGGCACAGGACACGGGGTAGGTCTTGATGTTCATGAACTTCCGCGTATCTCACGGGTCAGCAGGGAAACGCTCAGGGCTGGCATGGTATTTACTGTTGAACCGGGCATCTATCTGTCCGGCGTGGGCGGCGTCAGGATTGAAGACATGGTGCTCGTTGGAAAGCAGGGGTGCAGGGTGCTGACATCTCTGCCTGAAGAATTGGAAGTACTATAAAGGAGGAAGAGGCAATTGATAGCAACGAGTGATTTTAGAAAAGGTGCGAAAATCGAGTACAAGGGCGATCCCTATGAGATCATAGATTTTCAGCATGTAAAGATGGGCAGAGGCGGCGCTAACGTCAAGACAAAGATGAAGAACCTCAAGACCGGAGGCGTTATTGAAGAGACGATCAGGTCAGGAGAGAAGTTCCCTCCTGCAGGGCTTGAGGAAAAGAAAATGCAATTTCTTTATTCCCAGGGCGATGAATATATTTTCATGGACCAGGAGACCTATGAACAGATCCATCTCAGAGAGCAGCAACTTGGAGACAAGAAGCTCTTTCTGAAGGAAAATACAGAGGTCAGAATACTCTATTATAAAGGGGAACCCCTCAATGTGGAACTGCCTACCTTTATTGTTCTGGCTGTGGCAAAAACAGATCCTGCCGGCTTTAAGGGCGACACCACGTCAGGCGGCGGCAAACCTGCAACACTTGAGACCGGGGCGGTCGTGAGGGTCCCCTACCATATCAGCGAAGGAGATACTATAAAGGTCGATACGAGGACGTCCGAATATATAGAAAGGGTAAAATAATGGAGCTTGAGGACCTCAAAGAGATAATTGAACTTCTCAAGGAAACCGATATTACCGAACTGCAGGTTGAGAAGGACGGAACAAAGGTAAAGATCAAACGTGAGAAATTTATCCAGTCCTTTGATATGCCTGCTCACAGGCCGTCTATGGCGCAGGGGCAGGAAACAATTATCAGGGAGGCTATTTCTGAAGAGCCGGAACAGAGGCTTATCACTGTTACATCTCCTATTGTCGGCACCTTCTACCGCTCGCCTTCTCCTGAGGCCCCGGTATTTGTCGAGATAGGGCAGAAGGTGAAGAAGGGCCAGGTGCTCTGTATAATCGAGGCCATGAAACTGATGAATGAGATCGAGTGCGAGGTTGACGGGATAGTGGTGAAGTCCCTTGTTGACAATGGGCAGCCTGTCGAATATGGCGAACCTCTCTTTCTCGTTGAGCCTGTATGAAACTTTTCAAAAAAATATTGATAGCCAACCGGGGGGAGATAGCGGTCAGGGTAATACGCGCCTGCAGGGAACTCGGCATCAGGACTGTCGCGATCTATTCGGAGGCTGACAGGGAGTCGCTGCATGTAAAGCTTGCTGATGATTCCGTCTGCGTAGGGCCTGCCGGTACTGCCCAGAGTTACAATAATATCCCGAGCATCCTTTCTGCGGCTGAGATCACGGACGCGGAGGCAATCCATCCGGGCTACGGTTTTCTTTCGGAAAACGCGCAGTTCGCGGAGACCTGTCTTTCTTCAGGCATAACGTTTATAGGCCCGTTAGCCGAGACGATCAGACTCGGAGGCGACAAGGCAAAGGCCCGACAGACAATGAAAAGAAGAGGGGTCCCGGTTGTCCCCGGCAGTGAAGGCCCTGTGGTTACTGAGGAGGCAGCGCTGAAGACTGCCAAAAAGATAGGCTTTCCTGTAATCATCAAGGCTTCTGCCGGCGGTGGAGGCCGCGGTATGCGAATTGTCAGAGAAGAGGCGGAGCTTGAAAAACTCTTTTATATGGCACAGAGAGAGGCGCTGACTGCCTTTGGCAACGGAGAACTCTATATGGAGAAATATATAGCGGTAATGCGCCATATTGAGGTCCAGATCATTGCCGACAACAAGGGTAATATCCTGCATCTCGGGGAGCGAGACTGTTCTGTGCAGCGTCGTCATCAGAAGCTGGTCGAGGAAGCGCCTTCACCCTATGCCTCTGAAAAGTTCAGAAAGAAGATCGGAGAATACGCGGTAAAGGCGGCCCGGGCGCTTAAATACAGGAATGCAGGCACTGTAGAGTTTATTGTCGAGCCGGATGGGAATATATACTTCATGGAGATCAATACCCGCCTTCAGGTCGAGCACCCTGTGACGGAATATGTTACGGGTATTGATATTGTTAAAGAGCAGATCAGGGTGGCTGCCGGTTTTCCCCTTGAATTGAAGCAGCCGCAGGTTAAGATTACAGGCCATTCCATTGAGTGCAGGATAAATGCAGAGGATCCCGAGCGCTTTATCCCCTCGCCAGGCAGGATAACTTTTCTGTCTCTTCCGGGAGGCCCGGGAGTGCGCGTTGACACGGCTGCTTACAATGGCTGCGTTATACCTTCCCATTATGATTCTCTTGTGGCAAAGCTTATCGTGTATGGCCGAAACAGAGAGGAAGCGATCAGCCGCATGAAAAGGGCGCTGGACGAGTTCTTTATTGAAGGCATCAAGACGACCATACCGTTTCACAAAAAGGTCATGAATGATCCAGACTTTGTAAGCGGCAATTTCAATACCGGGCTTGTGGAAAAGATGAACAACCCTCCACAGCCGGCCACTAAATAGCTTTAGTCACCGGATGTATCTAAACGGCATCTGCTTCATCACTGACAGGACCTGTTGCGTCCTTCCGCTGCATGAGATGGTAAGACTGGTCCTCGAGGCCGGCGTTACCTTTGTCCAGTACCGCGAAAAAGACAGGACCAGACGTGAGATTTATGAGGAAGCTGTGAGGCTCAGGGAATTGACCCGTCTGTTCAATGCCGTCCTGATCATCAATGACCATGCGGATATCGCGCTTGCAGTTGAAGCGGACGGCGTGCATCTCGGCCAGGACGATCTCCCCCTGAGGGAGGCAAGGAAGATAATGGGCGACCGCATTATCGGCATTTCAACACACAGCCTGGACCAGGCAAAGGACGCTGAAGCAGGCGGCGCTGATTATATAGGTTTTGGCCCTGTTTTCCACACAACGACAAAGGATGCCGGCGCTCCTAAAGGGGTTGACATAATCAGGGTAATCAAACAGAATGTCAATATTCCGGTTGTGGCTATCGGCGGCATCGGGCCTGAAAATTTATCGTCGGTATTGAATTCAGGCGCTGACGCTGTAGCAGTTGCAACTGCTGTCTGCAGGGGTGACATCTCGCAAAACGCGAAAGAATTAGTCCGGATAATTCAAATGCATCAATAAGGTTAACTAACCCTGGGAGGAAATTATGAGAAAGACATTTGCAGCTCTGTTATGTGTTGTCCTGGTTCTTGTTGTTATGGCAGGATGCCGGAAGCAGAGCGATACAATAAGGATAGGAGTTGCAGGTCCTATGACCGGCGACCAGTCCAAGATGGGCGCTGACTTTAAAAATGGTGTTGCGCTTGCTGTTGAGGAATGGAACGCTAAGGGCGGCGTCTCAGGCAAGAAGATAGAACTGCTCATCGGCGACGATCAGCACGACCCCAAACAGGCTGTCTCAGTTGCCAACAAGCTCGTTAACGAGGGCGCAGTGGGGATTATCGGCCACTTTAATTCAAGCTGCTCCATCCCTGCTTCTGATGTGTATGACAGGGCCCGGATTCCAATGATCTCTCCGGGGTCCACAAATCCTCAGCTTACGGAAAAGGGATATAAGGGTGTATTCAGGGTGTGCGGCAGGGACGATCAGCAGGGCAAGGTAGGCGCCGACTTTGTGAACAGTCAGCTCAAGGTCAGAAATATCGCTATAATTCATGACAAGACCACGTATGGGCAGGGCCTTGCGGATGAATTCAGGAAAGCCCTTGGCGATGAGGTCACTATTGTCTTTTCCGGAGGAATTATACAGGGAGACAAGGATTTTAAAGGCGTTCTTACTACAATCAGGGAGAAGAAACCTGAGCTTATCTTTTTTGGTGGCATATATACCGAAATGGGCCTTCTTGTGCGGCAGGCCCGCGAACTCGGCATAAAGGCCCCGTTTATGAGCGGTGATGGCTCAATTGACCCTAAATTCGTGGAGATTGCAGGCGCTCAGGCAGCAGAGGGCACTTTTCTTACCTTTAGTCCTGATCCGAAGAATATCGCATCTGCCAGGGATTTCATCAGCAGGTATAATACAAAGTTCGGCGAGATCGGCCCTTATTCGATCTACGCGTATGATGCAGCCAACATTATGCTTGCTGCGATCAGGGAGGCCAAGGGTGCTGAAGGCCTGAAGATCATTGAGATGCTCCATTCAATGGAGTTCAACGGCGCTATGGGAAAGATAAGGTTCAATGAGCAGGGCGATGTTACCGTGGCCCCATATGTCGTATGGGTCACCAGGGACGGAAAATTCGTTGAGCAATGGAAACCGAACACCATATAGGAGAATACTGTGGAAACGAAACTAAAGGTTGTCCTTCTTTCCAATACCCCGAATCCTGAGGAGACCATAGCTATAGCCGCAAAGCTTTGCTACAGTCCCTCTGATATCGGCTCCCTGAAAAGAAAGATTGCCGCAAAGGACCAGAAGGGATTTGTTAAGAAGCTCATGAATATGGGCCATATGAGCCCTATTGAGCATGCCTCGTTCACCTTTGCGGTTGAGGGCATTTCCCGCGCATGTTCCCACCAGCTGGTGCGGCACCGTTTGGCAAGTTATTCTCAGCAGTCACAACGTTATGTCAGCGAAGAGGCGGGGTTTGATTATGTTATTCCCGAGACGATCAAAGGTGATGAAGATCTTGAACAATATTTTACTGAATTCATGGCAAAAACCCAAAAGGCATATAATCACATTGTAAAGAAACTCAACAGGAAAGGGATAAATGGCGAGGCAGCCAACCAGGATGCCCGCTTTGTATTGCCTAATGCCTGTGAGACAAAAATTATGATTACGATGAATGCGCGTGAGCTGCTGCATTTTTTCAGGCAGAGGTGTTGCAGCCGCGCTCAATGGGAAATCAGGGCAATGGCTACGGAGATGCTCAAACTGGTGAGTGTCGTAGCGCCTGTGGTGTTTGCGGGCAGTGGTCCTGCCTGCGTGAGCGGCCCGTGCCCGGAAGGTGAATATACCTGCGGCAAGATGGTTGAGGTGAGGGAGATGTTCAAGGCAATAGGTCCATAAAGATAGGGAATGCATTTACTGATCTGACGGCAAAAACGAGAGGTAAGAATATATGGCATATGTTATAGCATTGGCAGGAAAGGGTGGAACAGGCAAGACGAGCATTGCAGGCCTCACCGTAAGATATATCGTGGAAAAGAAGAAGAAGCCTGTGCTGGCCGTGGATGCCGACAGCAATGCCTGCCTCAACGAGGCCCTTGGCGTTGCTGTCCATGCTACCATCGGACGCTTGCGCGAGGAATCCCTCGAAACCATACGCAGCGGTGGGCAGCGACCGGGCGGTATGTCCATGGAGCAGTTGTTTGACTATCAGGTGCAACAATCCGTTATTGAGGCCAGGGGGTTTGATCTCATGGTAATGGGCAGGCCTGAAGGGCCCGGCTGCTACTGCGCAGCCAACAACATTATCAGAAAATATACGGACAAGCTTTCTGAAACCTATCCCTATGTTGTTATCGACAATGAGGCAGGCATGGAACACCTGAGCAGGCGCACTACTCATAAAGTTGATATGCTTCTGATCGTGAGCGACCCGACTGTGCGGGGCATCAGGACTGCAGGAAGGATTGCCGACCTGGTAAAGGAACTTGCCCTGGATATAGATAAATATGCGCTCATCATTAACCGCGTCTCTGGCAACGAGGGCGCTGAGCTGAAGGCGCTGGCAGAGGGCCTTGGGCTTGCTGTGGCAGGGCTTGTGCCCCAGGACAGAGGTGTTTTTGACAACGACCTCGCGGGAAAGGCCATTTGTGAGCTTCCTGAGAGTTCACCTGCGGTGCAGGCTGTCTTTTCGATTCTGGATGAGCTTGGGATACCGGACCATGATTAGCGCGGCAATCCTTACCTTGAGCGACAAGGGCGCGAAGGGGGAACGCGAGGACCTCGGAGGGCCTCTGATCAGGGAGATGATCGGAAGGATCAGTGCAGAAGTGCTGCATTACGAAATCATCCCTGACGAAAAGGAATTGATAAAGTCCTGGCTTATCGAATACAGCGGGCGCGTTGATCTTATCATCACAACAGGCGGCACAGGGTTGTCCCCCCGTGATCTGACGCCTGACGCGACACTTGAGATATTGGACAGGGAAATTCCGGGTATTGCAGAGGCGATGAGACTGGAAGGTCTTAAAAAGACGAACAGGGCAATGCTTTCGCGCGCTGTGGCCGGCATCCGGGGAAATACGCTTATAATTAATCTGCCCGGCAGCCCCAAGGCTGTAAAGGAAGGGCTTGAAGCGGTTTTGGATGTCAAACCGCATGCCATTGAGAAAATCAAGGGAGGCACTGAGGACTGTGCTGCGTCTGAAGGAGCCAGGCCATGAAAGATGTTTCTTTTTCACTTGCATTTGTTGCAGGCGTTCTTTCCTTTCTTTCTCCATGCGTGTTGCCGCTGGTGCCGTCTTATATCACCTTCATTACAGGCGTATCCTTTGAAGACCTGAAAGATGGCGCTGACAGAAAGAGGATACGTTTTCTTACCATAACAAATTCACTGGCCTTTATCGCAGGTTTCTCCCTTATTTTTATAGCATTGGGAGCTTCGTCATCTATGATCGGCAGGTCTCTTTTAAAGTATCAGGACTGGATCAGAACTGTCGGCGGCGTGCTGGTTATTATTTTCGGTCTCTTTGTCTCAGGCATCATCAGGCTGAATTTTCTAACAAGTGAGCGGAGGTTTCACTTGTCCGGAAAACCTGCCGGATATATCGGGACATTTCTGGTAGGCTTGACCTTTGCGGCAGCCTGGACTCCCTGCATTGGTCCGATACTCGGGACTATCCTCCTTTACGCCGGTTCAAAAGGATCAGCAGCATATGGATTAAAGCTGCTGTCGGTATATTCCTTGGGCCTTGCTCTGCCGTTTTTTATATCATCGCTCATGTTCAACTCATTCCTGAGCTATGCGCTCAGAATACGAAAATATATGCGGTTTATTATGATTGCCAGCGGCATTGTTCTGATCACCTTCGGCCTTCTTCTGCTAACCGACAATATCCGGCTGTTGACCGGGCTGTTCCCTGATATAGGCATCAACTTCTGAAATAATTTCGCATATTAACGTTAAGGAAAAGCTATGCAGTATATCTTCGGTTTATTTTTTAATTGTGTTTTTGCACTGTTTTTTTTCACCTCGTTTGCGACCGGCATGCCTTTAGAGCAAACGGCCCAGCAGCGGGCAATTCCCCTTTTGGTCCAGCCGGCTGAAAAATCCCGTCTTGGAATGAACGCCGGCATTGGCGCACTGGACTGGGACCCCTCTGAAATGTTTGCGGATGTTATGAAAACATTCCGGGAAGTAAAAAAGCCTGACGGTGCTACTCCTGCGGCACTGGATTTAAAAGGCTGGCCGCTTGAGGACTGCAGATTCCTTGTCTGGCATGGGCTTAATCGCAAGGCCGGGACTTATCGCCTGAGGTTTACCGGCAGGGCTTCTTCCATTTTCGCTGACGGTTCAACGATCCGGAACATTCTCTATAGCGAAGCCACCAATACGACCACTGCCGACGTTGTTTTTGACGGTTCGAACTACATGTATCTTGCTTTCACCGGCACAAACGGCGGGGTAAAAAACGTCAGGTTGATGATGCCGGGCCATAGTTTTGGTGAAATCTGGAATCGTGATTTTCTGGCCGCGCTCGCGCCTGTGCCGGTAATCCGTTTTATGGATTTTGCTGCCACAAATTGGAATCACGACGTAAACTGGTCGGACCGGACCCTGCCCAATGTAGCCACGCAACAAAGTCACCCTGACGATTACGGATGGCAGGGCAAGGGCATTGCCTGGGAATACGCGATAGACCTGATGAACAGGACAGACAAGGACGGCTGGATAAATATCCCGGCAGAAGCAACCGATGCATATGTGAACGCCCTCATCAATCTGATTAAAAACGGGGGCAACGGCTTTGCCCCGCTGGAGCAGGAGCGAAAACTTTATATCGAATTCAGCAATGAGGTGTGGAACGGTATTTTTGATCAGACTATTTACAATTATGAACAAGCTGTTGCAGAAGTGGATGCAGGCGATTCGCCTCTGAATTTTGACGGCGAAACCAATGCGTATTATTGGGCATGGCGGCGTATCGGCAAACGCATTATTGAGATCAGCGGGCAATTCCGGGCCACCTTTGGCAACGACCAGATGATGACCCGTTTTCGTCCTGTCCTGGCATGGCAGTACGACAACGGGCAGGCAACTGCGATACAACAATTGAACTTTATCCAGCGATATTACGGGACGAACAAATGGGGCTACACTGAACCTCACCCTGTCAATCATTACCTCTGGTGCGGAGGCGGCGCCTTATATTATGATGATATTCCAGTTAATCAGGACCAGGGCTTCAGGAGTGCTGTTGAAACGGATTCCAAACTGGCCTCTGCTTATGGAATCAACTATTGCAATTACGAAGGGGGTATCTATTTTGACGGCCAGGATGATCCGGACTGGTTTCAACCCTGGGTAACTCAGAATATTCTTGACCATCAGAGGTACTATGAACAACACGGCGGAAAACTGCTTATGTATTTCACATTAACCGCCACCTGGGAAAATGGCTTAGGGTTTCTCAGAACTGTCAGGGACCTGGAAACGCCCAAGTATGACGCTATTTTGCAATTGTCGAAACAAACTCATCCCTGGACAAACACTTTTGGCGCCTTACTTCCCATGTATAAAGACGGAGCTGATTTTTCACTGACCAATAGTTGGCATCCATCAGGCACCGGAGCTGCGACGCTATGGCCCAAAGAGATGTATGCTTATCATTTCGATGTAAATACTTATGGGAAATACAGGATATGGATCCAATACAGGTCTTCATCAAATATTGATCTGAACATTTACGCAGGCAGTGAACTTGTGGGAACTATAACTGAAAATACTGGCGGAAACCCGTCGGTTTCTCCGAAATATATATTCAATTCGACAGCAGGCCTAAAGGCCATCAGGCTTGAAAACCATGGCAGGGCTGAATTTGAGATCATCAGTGTAAATGTAGAACTGGTCCCGGTTATCTCTGCTTTTTTTAATTCCAATGATGCGCAGGACGGATGGGTATTGGAATCCGGAGAGAATACTGGGCTGGGAGGAATAAAAAACAACACTGCTGCACTGCGTCTGGGCGACAACGCAGCAGGAAAACAGTATCTCTCCATTTTATCTTTTGACACTTCCAGCCTCCCTGATGACGCAGTTATTACAAAAGTCGCACTCAGGGTCAGGAAGCAGGATATCACCGGCGAAGGCGATCCGGTCACTGCATTTCAGGGCTTTATGGCGGACATCAGAAAAGGCACCTTTGGTTTGCCGGCATTGCAGATCAGTGACTTTCAGGGGGCAGGCAGCAAAACTTATGGCCCCTTCAGTCCTGCCCTGGTCAGCGATGTATACAGTTTTGATCTGACTGTTGCCAAAGGTTATATCAATAAATTATCCGCGCTCTCCGGCCTGACACAGCTCCGGCTGCGTTTCAAGCTGGATGATAACAACGATTCGGTCGCTGATTATCTAAGCCTTTTCAGCGGTGAGGCGGAAGAGGCGTACCGGCCTCAGTTGATCATTCAATATTACGTGCCTTAAGTGCGCCAAAAGTCCTGATAATGGTGTTTTTTCTTCTCATTGACTGTTGCATATGATAATATTCCGCCCATTCCCATTGATTGTGACTTTTGTCAGACAACCTGCCCTGCGGCGTGGCCCGATGCCCATGCCCAGTGAAGGTTATACCCTCCCAAATGACCTGTTACATCGAGCGCCTCGCCGATAAAAAAGAGGCCTGATACCTTTTTTGCTTCCATGGATCTGGAAGAAACCTCATTTGTATCAATTCCGCCGACTGTGACCTCTGCTGAGCCATATCCCTCTGTGCCTGCCGGTCTGACTTGCCAGGCTGAAAGGCTTTCCGCCATCTCTTTCAGCTCTTTT
Source organism: Thermodesulfovibrionales bacterium (assembly GCA_020056455.1). Taxonomy (GTDB): domain Bacteria; phylum Nitrospirota; class Thermodesulfovibrionia; order Thermodesulfovibrionales; family UBA6898; genus UBA6898. The sequence goes on along the minus strand of JAGVHR010000015.1, from coordinate 33,782 downwards.
TCAGTCAGGCGGCAGAGAGGCCCGGTTTTAGCATATTGTTCGCACCACTTTTGGCTGAAACGGGCAGGCAGATATTGCGACAGGAAGTTCCGGACTTCCTGTCTGCTCTGCCTGCTGGAAAGCAGAAGCGCATGAGCATCAAGCTCAGGGAGCAGGTTTATTGTCAGAATGGAGCCGGGGAGCCAGTGAGAAGATATCTGCAGGATTGCAGGCCCGCTCATGCCACGGTGCGTGAACAGGACTGCGCCTCTGAAGGAGGCTGTGCCGCAGCTTACCTCTGCATTTATGGAAACGCCGCTCAGGGCTTTGAACAGTCTCAGGTCCCTGCCTTCAAATGTGAGGGGTACCAGCCCCGGCCTGGGAGGTATAACTTTTATGCCGAAACGTTCTGCAGTTCTGAGGCCGAAGTCAGAGGCTCCGAGCCCCGGATAGGACAGCCCTCCTGTTGCGATAACCAGTGAAGCTGCGGCAGTTGGTCCGCCTTCTGTTTCAACAGTGAAGATTTTTTCATTTGTGACGCGCTTTATCCTGCGGTTCAGTTGAAATTCCACTCCTGCCTGCCTGCACTCAGTTTCGAGCATCCTTATGATCGCTGACGCAGAGACTTCGCAGAAGAGCTGCCCACCTTGCTTTTCATGGAACGACAGCCTGTGCTTTTTGAGTAGTCTGATGAAATCCTCGGATGAATACCGCGAAAGGGCGGACTTGCAGAAATGGCGGTTTTGTGACAAATAATGATCAGCGGAGATATTGAGATTTGTAAAGTTGCATCTGCCCCCGCCGGATACGCGAATCTTGCTGCCGACGCGCGGCGCGTGGTCAATAACAACAACTGATCTTCCGCGTCTGCCTGCCTCAATCGCGCACATGAGGCCTGAGGCGCCGGCGCCGATAATGACTGCATCTTTGATCATCTATCTGATCCTGATATACTCGCGGGCCAGGGCAGGATAGAGTCTGGGGTTAAAGAGGATGTTGGTCATGAAATAACACTCATGCGTACAGTAGCAAAGGCGGTTTTCAATAGTTTGCATGATCGCCTTTGCCCTGTCTGACTTCAGGAGTCCTGGTATGCTGTAGCCGTTGTCCCGCACATTGCCGAAGCTCTCTGTCAGTATCTCGCAGGGATAGATTTCTCCGTCCTCCGAAAGCACAATATTCAGTCTGCCTGCGTAACAGGGAACCAGCCGCTTTTGTTCATTCAGGGTTTTTAAGATGAACTTCCGCTGAAGAATGTCCTGTGCTGCCTTGATTCGTGCGCCTCTGAAGCGGTAGGTGTGCGAAGACTCCTTTCCTTTTAGTCCTTCTGCAAGCCGTTTGGCGGCATGATCGTATTTTAGCGGATCCACCTGAGTAAAAGACTTGTCAATGAGGTTGCCTCTGATCAGGGATATACTGTGTGTCCTGATGTTGTCCAGCTTGTTGACAAAATCGATAATCCCGTCCATCTTATCCTGATTTTCAGAGCAGAAGACCGTGTTAATCCCAAGCTCGAAATTGGGATAGCTGCCAGACAAACCCTTAAGCAGGTTATAGGTCTCCAGGGTTTTGGAAAAACTCCCTGGCGTGTTGCGCATTTTGTCATGCTCTTCATGCAGGCCGTCAAGTGAGAGTTTGACTGCGATGACGCTCTTTGGGCTGTCTCTGAGTATTTGCTCGGTCATATCCCTGATGCGCCCAGGCAGCAGGCCATTTGAGGGAAAGAGCATTATAGCAGGCCGGTTATTTTTATAAAAGATCGAGCTGATCTCCGGAAGGTCCTGTCTCAGGAAAATCTCGCCGCCTGAAAATGCCAGCCAGAGCAGACTGCCGAGAGCGGGTGATATTTTTCTGATCTCATCAGTCGTAAGTTCGCTGTCCGTGTTTTCCGGTGTCCCAGCCTTCAGATAGAAACAGAAAGGGCATTGCGCATTGCACCTCCGCGTGATGAAGAAGGTGAGGTGGACCGGCCGTCTCCTGCTGAAGACAGAACCTGCATGCCGGAACGGACAGTACATCATCTTCTTCCGGTCCTGCTCTGGAGGCAATACAGCATGCCTGCTGCGCCGCCTGCTGCAACCGGCAGGGGATATGCCAGGAAAAAGTAGAGGGTTGCCTTTATGCCGAAGGACCGGTTAATCGGGCTGAAAAAGGCCTTGATAAGTCCTCTGCTGAGCCATAGATTGAACATGAAGACCGTTATCATACAGGCCGGAAAGAAGGCATTAAAGGAAATAAGGAAACAGAGGAAAAAGATATAAGTCAGACAGGCCGACAGCACACTGAATTTCAGCTCAACTGATGCGGCCCCGGAATCCTTTGTGAGGTCTTTATTATTCAGAGAATACGCTGTCCAGTACTTCGCTTTCTTAAAGGCGTTTCTAAAGGATTCTCTGAAAGAATAGTTGAAAATATGGCGAACGATAATGCTGCTGTCCATAATCAGGCTTGTTCCTGACCGCCGGAGCCTGTGGCTGAACTCAACATCCTCCATGACAGGCATGAATTCCTCGGGAAACCCCATGTTTTTTTCGAACACTTCTTTGCTCATGACCATCGCGTGGCTTGCCACGTAATCAGGCTCCCTGTATTTCAGCTCAGAGTAGTTGATCAGAACGGCCTGGAAATTCGAGTAGAAGCTGTTGTCATAAGCAGTCCGGGCATAGCTGCCTCCGATAACGCTGTTTTTATTATCAGCCCATGCTTTTGCCGCAAGGCCGAGTGTATCGACTGAAACAACACAATCTGCGTCAATGAAGAAAAGGACCTCTTCTGAACTATCTCCGGCCCCTGTATTCCTGGCTATCGAGGCCCCTCTGTGCTGTTGGAGGCAGATGAGTCTGCAAGGGAACTGTCTGATGACTTCAATGGACCCATCGGTTGAGAAGTCATCGACAACAATGACCTCAAAATTCGGGTAATTGGAAGAAAATAAGGAACTCAGGCATGTGCCGATTGTCGCACTTCCGTTATAGTTTGGAATGATTACCGATATGCCTGGATTCACCCTGATATTATGAAGCATGGCGCGTGAGGATGCCAATTAAATTATTCTCATATTATTCAAGACTTGACGCGGAGACCTGCCTGTCATTAAAATAACTGCCTATGAAATCATTTATCGCAGCCAACTGGAAAATGAATAAAACTGTTACTGAGACAAGGGAGTTCCTGTCCGCTTTTATTCCTGCTGTCAGGGATGCAGTTGATGTTGATATCGTTGTTGCGCCACCCTTTACAGCTCTGGCCTCAGCAGGCGAACTCATAAGAGATACTAATGTGCAGCTTGCGGCACAGGACATGTTCTGGGAGGAGAAGGGCGCCTTCACCGGAGAGATATCTTCTGCGATGCTTCTTGAGGCCGGATGCAGGCACGTCATTATCGGTCACTCTGAAAGAAGACAGTATTTTCTTGAGGATGACGCTGTAATAAACAAAAAGCTGAAGGCAGCCGGAAAGGCGGGTCTTGGTTTGATCTTCTGCGTAGGCGAGACCCTCGGGGAGCGGGAGGCGAACAGGACCTTTGATGTTATCAGGCGGGAAATTGAGTTTGGGCTTGAGGGCATTGGAGCTGGGAATCTTGTTGTTGCTTATGAGCCTGTGTGGGCCATCGGAACAGGGAAAACTGCAACGCCTGAGCAGGCACAGGAAGTGCATGCGTTTATCAGGGAGACCCTGAGAAAGCTTTATGGCAACAGCGCTGACAGTATTCGCATTCTCTACGGAGGAAGCGTGACTCCGGAAAGCATAGACAGGCTGATGGCATGCAGGGACGTAAACGGCGGCCTCGTGGGCGGCGCAAGCCTTAATCCTGAGAGTTTTTCAAAGATAGTTTGTTTTAAAAAAGCAATAAAGGAGACGTAATGGCAACAGTTATTCTGATCGTTCATCTTATAGTCTGTTTTTTTCTTATAAGCATTGTGCTCATACAGGGAGGGAAAGGCGCAGAAATGGGCGCAGCCTTTGGAGGATCGAGTCAGACTCTGTTTGGCGCTCGCGGAGCAGCAACTTTTTTCAGCAAGCTTACGACTGTTGCAGCTGTGGTCTTTATGCTGACATCCTTTCTGCTTGCGGTTGTAACCAATAAAAGCAAGTCTGTTGTCAATAATGTACCCGCAACCCAGCAGCAGAAAAGTACAATGCCTCAGGGTGTTACAGGGCCTGTTCAGGGTGCCCAGCCCTCGCCGCCTTCCCAGTCATCACAGCCTGCGCCTGCAGCGCCTTCAAAGTAGACTTTATTGTTTCATTCGGAGACGACATTTCTTAAATAGAGTCTGTCCATGGGTCTTTTGTACGGCTAATGCAACAATAGGGTAGGGTGACGCCGGAATAAGATCAGCCAATGGCAATCATCACGCATAAGAAAATAATGAGGCGATTGTGCAAAGGAGCAGGGGTAGTCCTTGTCCTTTGCGTGGCAGTTGTGTTGTTTATTCTGCCCCGGCTGATTGACCGGCATGTGGTCAGAGAAAAGATCGTTTATCTCCTGTCGCAGAAGATCTCCGGTACTGTCACCTTGCAGGACGCTGACGTATCTCTGTTTCCTGTTCCTCGAGTCGTCATTCGTAATGCAGGCCTGTCCATCCCCGAAAAAGTAAGCGGCTCTATCAGGACACTCACGGTTTACCCTGAGCTCAGACCTCTTTTGCACGGAGAGGTCAAGCTTGCCAGGGTAAGGATCGATGGACCGTCCCTTACCATACATGTTCCGGCTAAAATCGATGACCGGACAAAGTCTCTTGAGGAAATAGCCGCTTTGCTGCGTTCCTTTACCCTTGGTTCCCGCGCTATCAGACTCAGTGTTGACAACGGAAGCGTGACCTTTGAGAAGCGCGGGGTCACTCCTGTGTCTATAAAGGAGATCAAGCTGGGTCTCGAACTGGCAAGCGCTAAAGACGGTCTTGCCCTTACTATATTCAGGCTGAGCAGCAGAGATCCCGGCTTGTCCCTTTCCGCTGTATTCAGGGTCAACCCCTCTGCCAATATGATCAGCCTTGAGGCGCAGGGAAGGAATTTGGAGATATCCGGACTAAGGAGCGCGGCCCTTGCCCTGGCAGGTGATGTCCCGGTTGTGCAGAGCATATTTACAATACTCAGACGCGGTAATATTGAGCAGATCGTATTTCAGAGCAAAGGCAATTCTCTTGAGGATCTGGGTGGAACAGCCAATATTAAAATAAGGGGAAGTTTGCAAAAGGGTGAAGTCTTTGTCCCCGGCCCCAGACTTAATTTCAGGGACGTAAAAGGACAGTGCGATGTTGCAAACGGTATTCTGCGGGGTTCTGATATTTTCGGACGCATTGCGCATTCCCTGGTAAAGGATGGGTTGTTGAGCATAGGTCTGAAGGGAGCTGATGCGCTGTTTCATCTTGAAGCCTCAGTATCTGCCGACCTCAACGATGTGCCTGGTGTCCTGAAAAAAGTGGTAAAAAACAGGGAGTTTCTGGATGAACTGGGGCATATTCGGTTTATAAAAGGCAGGGCTGAAGGCAGACTTGTTCTCGGGGAAAATCTCTCCAGGGTATTACCCGTAATCGATATAAGAACAATGAGTTTTACCTCTGAGTATGACAGAATTCCCTACCTTCTTGAGGTGAGGAAGGGAAGTTTCTCATATGATGAACATGGAGTTGCAGTAAAAAGTGTGGATGTTGCTGCAGGGAAATCCTCGTGCTCAGATCTGAATGCTCAGCTTCTGACAGAGTCAAATGCCCGTCTTGCCATATTGTCGGGAAAGGCAGGAATTGATACCGGGGAGATGCATCGCTGGCTCTCTTCATACGATAAACTGAAGGCCCCGCTCAGCAGGATAGTACCTCGCAGCGGCAGACTCAAACTTTCCTCGATTTCATTCCAGGGGCTGGTATCTGATTGGCAGAGCTGGGATTTCAGGATATCAGGCTCTGCGGAAAAACTGCTGATCAATACGACGCTGCTGCCCGGCCCTTTGAGCGTCAGGAGCGGGAACTTCGAAACTCTGGCAGGTCAGCTTGTTTTTACCGACGCCCGGGCCGGTTTTCTTGATGCTGCTACAGTTGTTTCAGGCTCTCTGAACATGTCGCTTGACAATGTGAGAAAGGCGGATATCCGGGTTTCAGGGACAGTCGGCCCAAAGGCGCTAAAGTGGATCAAAGACGCCTTTGATGTCCCTGAATATGTAAGGACCGACCAGACCATTGCTGTTTCAGACGCTCGCCTCATATGGCTGGAAAGGGGAGAGACAGCGTTTCAGGGGAGCGTTAAAACCGCCGGCAGGCAGTCTGTTGTTCTGGATCTGTCCAAAGGCCTGGATGGCCTTATGATCAGGAAGCTCCACGTGTCTGATACTGTATCAGATGCATTGTTGAGCTTCGATCTCCGGGAAAAAATTAAACGGCTGAGCTTTAAGGGCCGGCTTGATACATCTACCGTGGGTGACCTCATTGCTTATTCTCAGACAGGCGGCGGCATGGTCCAGGGTGAGATCACCGCAGAGTTCAGCGATGAGGGTATTTCAGGCGTTATCGCCCAGGGCGGGCTGCGGGCCGAAAAGGTCGTTTTGCCGTGGAAAAAGGACCTGCCTCTTTTAATCGATTCATTGGATTTAAGTGCTGAGCGTGGGAATATCTCCATTGGCTCTGCGCGACTTAGGCTCGGCAGGAATGCTGTCTTTCTGAAGGGAAATGTTGCCTCTAAGGCAGGCAGCCTTGTTGTGGATATTGATGCGACTTCTGACCACATCGTATGGGATGACATTGGGAGGCCGGATGGCAATAGCGCGAAGAAGCAAGGGCCTTCAGGAAAACAGAAAAAACCGCTCGATATTCAGGGCCTTGTCAGACTGAATTCAGACATCCTTGAGTACGAGGGGTTCCGGATCGTGCCGTTTAATGCTGATATGATATTGAGCGCCGGAAAGACTGACCTCAGGTTTCGGAAAGCCCGGCTATGTGGTATTGAGATGACAGGGAACATGAGTCTGTCATCTGCTGAAGCCGGCCGGGAAATTGGCATGGATCTGCGGTTCGAGGCTACAGATCAGGAATTGAAACCGACTGTCCTCTGCCTTTCCAAAGCGCGGAGCGATGCTGCCGGTCTTTTTACACTCAAGGGCCATATTAAGGGGCAGAGCAAGGCTGAGGATCTCAGGCAGGTCATTAATGGGAAGATAGAGTTTACTGCAAAAAAAGGGACCATATTCCGCTATAAGACGCTGGACAGCGTCTTTGACTTTCTGAACAAGGGCGAGGAACTCAGTGGGCAGATGCCGGACCTTGATAAAAGCGAACTCTCCTATGAACTGTTTAAATTCACTGCCACAGCCGGCAAAGGCTCTCTTGAGATTGAGGAAGCAATTCTTGACAGCGCGTATCTTGGGATCGTTGCGCAGGGCTCACTGGACCTCACAGATAACCAGCTCGATCTGAATGTCATGGTGGCTCCGCTCAGGCAGGTCAACAGAATAGTCCGGAATATCCCGGTTATCGGAGCTGTGATCAGTGGTTCGTTGATATCAGTGCCTGTGAAAGTGACCGGGACGCCTGTTGACCCGCACGTAACCTACCTTTCTCCTTCAGCTGCTGCTTCAAATCTGGCCGGCATGATGAAACGAACAATTAACCTTCCTGTGAGCATAATATCCCCCCTGTTTCCAAAGAAAAAGCAGGAGTAGGAGGCTGACGCATGAGACTTCCCGAATGGCTTAAGGACCGTCACAGGGCTTCTCTGCATGAGACAAAATATCTTCTCAGAAGGCACAGGCGTTTGAGTGTCTGTGAGGAGGCGCGCTGCCCCAACAGGGGAACGTGTTTTTCAAAGCCGACTGCCGCATTTCTGATCCTGGGGCCGGCCTGCACGAGGAACTGCGGCTTTTGTTGCGTGGATTCCGGGCTCCCGGCTCCTGTTGATGCTTGTGAGCCTGAAGAGGTGGCGCTGGCTGCTGCTGAAATGGCCCTGAAGTTTGTTGTTATCACATCGGTCACCCGTGATGATCTGCCGGACGGCGGCTCGGGGCAGTTTGCAAAAACGATTGCCGCCGTGCGAAGCAAACTGCCTGAAGCAAAAGTCGAGGTGCTTATTCCTGATTTTGCAGGAGACCCTGTTGCCCTGAGGACTGTGCTTGAGGCAGGGCCTGATGTGCTGAATCATAACATGGAGACTGTCGGTCGGCTCTATGCTGCTGTCCGGCCAGGGGCTGATTACCGGCGTTCGCTTGCTGTTTTCCGTCAGGCAAAGGAAATAGCGCCTGAGATACCGGTGAAGTCAGGATTGATGCTGGGCCTCGGAGAAACAGTGGATGAGGTGTATGAACTCCTCGCTGACATGAGGCAAAATCAGTGCGAGATTCTTACTGTTGGACAGTATCTGCAGCCAACCAGGAAAAATCTTCCTGTGGTAAAATATATTCTCCCAAGTGTCTTTGATGAGCTGAGGGAGAAGGCCCTCAGCATGGGCTTCAGGTTTGTTGCTTCAGGCCCGCTGGTCAGAAGTTCGATGAAGGCTGAAGAGATGTTCAGGGACAGCACGTAGTTGAGTGCCTGGTTGAAGCCGGCGTAAGGAGGAGAGATGTTCGAATTCAACAGGATCAAGAGGCTGCCGCCATATGTCTTTGCCATAGTCAACAACCTCAAGATGGAGGCAAGGCAGAAGGGTGAAGATATCATCGACCTTGGTATGGGGAACCCCGATGGCCCGACCCCAAAGCATATTATTGAAAAACTTGTGGAGGCGTCGAGAAAACCAAAGAACCATCGCTATTCAGCATCCAGGGGGATATCCAATCTGAGAGTTGCAATCAGCGAATGGTATAAAAGGCGCTACGATGTGTCAATCGATCCTGAGTGCGAAGCCTGTGTAACCATCGGGTCCAAGGAGGGACTCTCGCATCTCGTGCTTGCCACTGTGATACCTGGTGACGTAGTCATGACGCCTACTCCTGCCTATCCGATTCATCCGTACAGCGTGATCATTGCCGGCGGCGAGGTCAGGCAGATTCCGATCGGCACAGGCATCGATTTTTTTGCAGAGATGGAGAAAGTGTATAAGACCACCTGGCCGAGACCCAAGATGCTTATTTTAAATTTCCCGCACAACCCGACTACTCAGGTCGTTGATGGGCTCTCCTTTTTTAAAAAGGTGGTTGACTTTGCCAGGGACAATAACATAATGGTCATACATGACTTTGCTTATGCTGATCTTACCTTTGACGGCTATAAGGCGCCGAGTTTTCTTGAAGTCCCAGGAGCAAAGGATGTGGGCGTTGAGTTTTTTTCTCTTACCAAAAGTTATAACATGGCAGGCTGGAGGGTAGGGTTCTGCGTCGGCAACAGAGAAGTGGTTGGAGCTCTGATAAAGATCAAGAGTTATCTCGACTACGGCATGTTCAATCCCATACAGATTGCAAGCGTTATTGCCCTCAGGGGGGACCAGGGCTGCGTTGAGGATATCAGACTGGCGTGTGAGAGGCGCAGAAACGTACTTGTAAAGGGACTTAAACAGGCCGGGTGGATTATAGACCCGCCAAAGGCGACCATGTTCGCATGGGCAGAGATACCGGAAGCCTTCAGAAAGATGGGTTCGCTTGAGTTCTGCAAGCTGCTTATCCGGGAGGCCGGGGTTGCAGTATCTCCGGGCATAGGGTTTGGGGAGGGCGGCGACAACTACGTCAGATTCGCCCTCGTGGAGAACGAGCACAGGATAAGGCAGGCAACGAAAGGGATAAAGAAGGTGCTGAATATATGATAAACGTAGGGATAATCGGTTTCGGAACAGTCGGGACAGGCACAGCGACCATCCTGCTTAAAAACAGGGGCCTCCTGAAGCAGAGGACAGGGGTTGATATCAATCTGAAACGGATAGCTGATCTTGATATCAGGAGGGACCGGGGCATCCGGATTCCCAAAGGTGTGCTCACTACCAGGGCAGAGGATATTTTTTCTGACCCTGACATCCATATTGTTGTTGAGCTGATCGGCGGGACAACCATCGCTAAAGATGTGGTCCTTCGGGCGATCCGGAGCGGCAAGCATGTTGTGACTGCAAACAAGGCCCTGCTTGCAGTGCATGGCATTGAGATATTCAGGGCTGCTGAGAAGGCCGGGGTTGAAGTCGGTTTTGAGGCGTCAGTGGCAGGCGGCATCCCGATTATCAAGGTCCTGAGGGAAGGGCTTGTTGCAAACAGGATCAAGGCGGTCTACGGCATTATAAACGGCACGACAAACTACATCCTGAGCAAGATGACTACAGAGAAGGCGGAGTTTTCTGATGTGCTGAAGGAGGCCCAGAGACTTGGCTATGCGGAGGCAGACCCTACATATGATATTGAGGGCGTTGATTCAGCTCACAAGCTCGCGATTCTTGCCTCAATTGCGTTTGGCGTTCAGTTTACGCTCAGGGATGTTCACCGTGAAGGTATTTCCTGGATATCTCCCATGGATATCGACCTGGCGGAGGAACTTGGGTACACTATCAAACTGCTCGGTATTACAAAGGAAACGAACGGCAGGATAGAATTAAGGGTACACCCGACCATGGTCCCGCAGGATTTCCTGATCTCAAAGGTCGATGGAGTCTTCAATGCGGTCTACGTTGAGGGCGATGCTGTTGGTTCCACGCTCTATTATGGAAGGGGTGCCGGCGCTTTGCCTACCGGAAGCGCGGTAGTGAGCGATATTGCCGACATTGCACTGAATATAGCGAACAATTCAGTAGGCCGGATCCCTGCCATGCCAGGGGCAATCAACCCGATGCCGCTTATGAAGATGGACGATGTCGTATCCATGTATTATTTCAGATTTTCCGCGATTGACAAGCCGGGTGTTCTCTCCAGGATCTCCGGTATTCTCGGCAAGCATAATATCAGCATAGCTTCAGTAATTCAGAAGGAGCGGCTTGCAGGCAAGGCAGTTCCTCTGGTTGTCCTTACTCACCGCGCGCGCGAAAAGGATGTCGTGACCGCCATGAAGGAGATCAATAAGCTGAAGATCGTTGCAGGAAAAGCTGTCTTAATCAGGGTTGAAGGCAGGGAACAGGGCTGATTTCACTCCCTGAATTTTTTATCAGACAGCCTGCCTTGACAGCTCTTTTATAGAGTTTTCTATTTTTTTCGCGCGCAGTTCAACTCCATTCAGTTCACATTTGGTTTGCCGCTTATTGTGGGATTAAGCCTACGTGACTGATGCTGATCTTCCTACAGGCCTGCTGTTATGAGACCGACAGACTTTATTTCCAAAGAGTATAAGATAGGTAATACAACTTAAGATCCCTTAGGGATGAAAGGAGATTACCATGCGTGTATCAACGGACAAAAGACGTTATCGTGTAATAGCGACTCTTTTAACAGTTATGGTTGTTTTATTTGCTGCCTCATTGTCGGGGGCGGCCCTGAATGCCGTAGGACCAATTAACCCCAATAATGGCTTTCCTGTCTGGTATCAGGATTCGAATGCGCTTGCCTTCGAGTTATGCATACCTAATTTTGATGAGCTGGCCGCAGGGGCCTGTTTATTGCTTCCTGCTGACGTGCCTGATCCTGCCACCAGCATTTCATTTCCTGCCAACTTTCCTGATGAAGCCTTCTGGTGGGCTGCTGATACGAGTATTGTCCTGCCTTTAGGCGGCTCGGCTGACCTGGTCCTTGCGCTGGAAGCAGCCTTTAATTTAGGGCCACCTCTGCCCGGTGATCAGATCACCTTTGGCAGGATGCGCCTTCGCATTGATGCCCCGTCAGACGGTTTATTCACAGTCACCACTCCTTATGGCGTGCGCACCTTTTTTGTAGAGGCTGGAGGTACGCGCACTATCAATTATACTGAAGATATCGGTATCGGCGCTCCTGGTGATTTTAGCGGCGCTCTAAACAGCAGCATCGGCCCCTTCCTGAGGGCCTCAGCTACTGCAGGCGGACCGCCATTACCGTTTGTAGAGCTGTTCCCGGGGAGCGGGAAGTTTTATGTTGCGGACCCGAACTTTCCTACGGCAGTTACGGGCGGCCCTTTTGGTAATGTATTCCGCGTTGACGGACCTAACATCGGAGGGCTTGGGGTTGACTCGATAGAGACCGATCAATTTAATCTTATGGGAAGAAGGTTCAACGGTGTTTTGCCCACGCCTCTTACCGTGACCCGAACATCTTTTGTACGTACGCTGGCAGGTGATGTTGACATTTTTGCAACATCGTTGCCGAATGCGGTACTCAGAGTAAGCGGTGGACCTAATCTCCAGGTCGGATCACTGCTTCTGACAGGAGACGGAGCAGGCAATTTCTTCAGACGCATTCATCGCCCTGATGCATCAACCCTTCCACCGATCGTTACTGTTACAGCAAGGGCGACCGGTAGTTCACTGACCACAATCAACAGCTCACTGGTCGATGTGGTGACGATTAAGAAGGCCGAGTACAACGTGGCAGCCCAGACGCTGACAATCGAGGCATCCTCTGGCGACAATGCTGCGACACTGCCTACACTTACGGCAACGGGATTCGGGGACCTCACGGGCGGGGTATTGATCGCCTCAGGTGTTGCTGTTCCGCCTGCTTTTGTAACTGTTGAATCATCCTCGGGCGGCAGTGATACTGAGCCTGTAAATATTGCGTCATATTTGATCAGGGGAGTGATCAGACTGCAGTCTGAACTTGGAAGTTTGCCGGTTGAAGGCGCTACTGTGACGCTCAGCGGAGCGGCATCCGGAGTGGCGCTGACCGGAGCGGACGGCATTTACACTTTCACTGGTTTGACAGCAGGGAATTATACTGTAACCCCGTCCATGAACGGCTTCAGATTCGACCCTCTAAACAAGGCCGTAACCATAGTCGATGGCAATGTGATCGGACAGAACTTCACAAGGCTGGGATGGACGGTTGCCGGGTTTGTCAGGACAGGCACAGGCGATCCTATTTCAGGAGTTGCTGTAGACCTTTCCGGAGATACGACGGCTGCGACGGTCACAGATATTACAGGTCACTATATCTTCAGAGGTATTTCTGACGGCAGCACCGTTACCATTACACCCACTCAGCTTGGCCTTGTGTTTACTCCGCTGAACCGGACTGTTACAATTAGCGGGGCGCATATTGGAGGGCTGAATTTCGCGGGAAATTAGTCGGCATAAGCTACAGTTTGATAAAAGGGCGGAATCTTCCGCCCTTTTATTCGGATTATTCCTGACTGAGCGGTAGTGAAAAGCTGAACGTTGTGCCTCTTCCCTTGCTGCTGCTTACCCCAATGGACCCCCCATGGTCTTCAACAATCTTCTTGCAGATCGCAAGGCCGAGCCCGGTGCCCTGATCGAAGTTCTTTGTTGTGAAGAAGGGCTCAAAGATCATTCTTTGTTTGTCTTCAGGGATACCTTCCCCTGTGTCCGTTACCTGGACGCTTATAAAAGGTGTATTGTGTATGATCTCTTCCTTTGAGATTACTGTAAGAGTGCCTCCCTTCGGCATGGAGTCTATGGCATTTGACAGCAGGTTCAGCAGCGCTTCGCGTATCCTGTCCTTGTCGACCAGGACCAGTGGGATCTTGCCCAATGTCTTTTCGATTATGATCCGTTTCTCCCTGCAAAGCAGCTCAAACAAGGCCAGGGATTCAGCGATGATTGAGTTGACCTCTTCAGGTCTGCGCTTAAGGGCAGCATCCCTCGAAAACGTAAGTACGCTCTTGAGGATCTTTTCAAGTCTTGTAACCTCGGAGATTATGATCCCGGCATATTCCTTTTCTTCCGAATCACCCTGCAGTTTCTTCTGAAATCTCCTTGCATAGCCTCCAATGGATGTCAGGGGGTTGCGTATCTCATGAGCGACATTTGCTGTAAGCCGTCCGAGCGCTGAGAGTTTTTCTGCCAGATTAAGCTGCTCCCTGAGCCTCTCCCTTTCCTGCTCAGCTTTTTTTCTCTCTATGATTCCGGCCAGTGTTTTTGCCACAGAGATAAGAAGGTTCTCCTCCTCAGGCAAGCGTCTGTGGTTCTCTTCAACATAGAGATTCATTACTCCGAGGATAGCGCCTCCTGACATGATGGGTACGCAGTAGTGAGCATGGGGAACCATGTCATGAAATTCTTTGGCCTGCTGAGTCGAGTCTTCGTAGATGACCTCGCGGGTTGAGGCTGATATGCCGCAAAGGCACTCGCCGAAGGTGACCTTTGCGCATGCCGACAGAACAGATACCGGAAGACCTCGCTGCACCTTCATGACGAGCACGGCCGGCTCATTCTCAACGAGATAGATGCAGCCCATGGCTTGTTCTGAGAGGAATGGCAGTGAAAGAATAGTATCGAGTATCCTGTCCATCTGCTCTTCAAGCGATATATGTTCGAGGGAAATTCTCAGGAGCTCGTTTATGGTGGTCTGAAAATAATATCCCCTTTTGATTTCTTCCTCAGCGCGCTTGCGTTCGCTGATATCCCTGATGTCGGCCATTACAAACAGACCCTCGCTTGTTTCAATCGGGCTAAGGCTGATATCAACAGGGAACTCCCTGCCGTCTCTGGAGAGGCCGTACAGGTCGATGCCGGCGCCGATAGGCCGGGCCACCGGATTCAGGACATATGCGGCCCGCTCATCACGATGTTTTTCACGAAAGCGCTCGGGAATAAATATTTCTATCTCTCTGCCCTCAAGTTCGCTTTGAGAATACCCGAACAGCTTTTCAGTCTGCTCATTCACGAGCACGATCCTGCCTGCCCGGTCAACATAGACCATAGGGTCCGGAGCTGATTCGAGGAGCTTGCGGAATTTTTTTTCAGCCTCCGTTCTTATGAAGATTTCCCTTTCCAGCGGCAGCAGCGCATATCTTCTGAGCGTATACCATAAGGAGCCGCCGAGGATAATAAGCAGAAAGACCGCGCCCCAGATCAGACTTGCGATAAATCTGTTAAGGCTGTCCTCCACAGAGGAAAGGTCCTTGGTCATCTCAATTGTCAGAAGCTCCCTTTGGTCGTGTTCAACCGTAATTCTGAAAAGCAGGCTGTGGTCATGAAAGATATCTCTTTTGAAATGAGCCAGTACGAATTTGTTCGGCGTGACCGCCTTCAATTCAGCCACCTCCTGGTGTTCATCCCCCCATCGCTTGAGAAACTCTTCGATAGCAGCGTAATCGTCCCTGAGTATGGCGTCCCTTGCGAAATTACTGATCAGCTCAAGTTCACGGCTTGCGTTTTTATGCGCCTCGTCGAGCATGTCTTTTTCATGGGCCTTGATCACTGTGACCACTATGACGAAGAAGACAAGAAGAATGGCGATAAAGGTCAGGAAGGCCCTCCTGTAGCCAAGAAATTCCGGCAGCCTCACGGGTCTACCCCGAGCGTTTTTAAAGTCCTGAGCATGGACCTGAGGTTGTCGTAATCACTGTCGTCAACCATAATCAGACCTGAGGCGTGTTCATTCAAGCCTTTAAGGATACGGCGTCCGGCATCGCTTCTTCCAAGGCTGCCCATAGCGTCTCTGAGTTTGAGTTCGAGTTCTTTTGGGAGGGTCGAGCTTGTGACAAACAGGTGTTCCGAGAGCGCCGGAGTCCATTCGAGCACACGCAACCCCCTTTGCTCATAGTCAATAAAGACCTCGCTCTTTACCGCGCCTGCGTCGAATTTACCTGCAAGCACTCCGAGCGCTACGTTATGGTGGTTGTGGAGAAAGGTATGGCTTGCA
Source organism: Thermodesulfovibrionales bacterium (assembly GCA_020056455.1). GTDB lineage: Bacteria > Nitrospirota > Thermodesulfovibrionia > Thermodesulfovibrionales > UBA6898 > UBA6898. Next base: position 18,184 of record JAGVHR010000015.1, on the reverse strand, counting down.
AGATCCTTTATATCTACCCCTGCTTTCCACAGCATATACCTCGGCACAAGATGGCTCATCGTCGAATTCGGGTCACCAAAGGCGAAGCGTTTTCCTTTGAGTTCGGACAGTGTGCGCAGGCCGCTTTCCCTTGCCACGATGATCGCGCCCCTGAACGTCGGCTTACCGTCTATTTCGAGGCGGCCCAGGAGCGGTTTCCTGCTGTAAAGGTCAACCATTTTCACGTAAGAAGCCGGCCCCATGAAAGCGATATCTACCTTGTCTTTTCCTATAAGGGTTATGTGCTGCTCGTAATCGATTGATATTCTGACAATAACCTGCCTTCCCAGGCTTTGGCTGAGATATGCAGATAGAGGACTGAACCGCTCGATTAGCTCGGTGGAGGGCAGATAGGGGTGGACCTGCAGTACAAGCGGCTCATGGGCGTCTGCGGCGCAGGCTGAAATAAGAACGATCAGGGCTGTCAGCCGGCAGAGGAACAGTTTAATGAAAGTTGTCTTCGTCCGGAACATTTTGATCACCTGATAGAATTATATCACCCGCTGGGAGGGCGTGTTTCACAGGCAGTGCTGTGAGTCAGGCCGGAATGGAGGCAGCGCCTTATCAGTGGTGGTGTTCATGACCTGCTCCCCCGGGGACGAACATCGGCTCTGCATGTTCGGCTTCAAAGATAATTCTCATGTCATTGGTCTTTGTTTGTCCTATCCTAATGCTCTTTTCAAACTTTATGGACGAGTCAAATGGAAATTCAGCGTCAATCCGTTCAAGCCACTGCGCCTTCCTGTTTTCACCACGTACAAAGGAGGGGGGCGCAAGCCTGAACTTCAGAAGATATTTACCAGGCTTCAATGAGACATTGACGCCGTAATGAAAATTGCCGCTGAACATGGGATGAAGCGCAAACGTCTCCTCATCTTTTGTTTGTTCATCGACTATCAGTACAAATACGTCCATATACGGGATGCGGTAGCCCTCGGCTGATTCCGGTTTTACCTCTATATGATGTGTTTCGTCAGGGCCAGGCTTGACCTCTGTAAGCGCCATCGGCTCAACTGCCATAGTTGTGCCGGCAAAGAACACTATAAAAAACAGCATTGAGATTGTTTTTGTCATTTTTGGTTTTCCTTTCAGGCTGGTCAGCCTCATGTGTTCAGTTCATTCAATAGTACCAGCTTCGGCAGTGTACGGCAAGCAAAGGACCAGTCCTTTGATTACTCTGAAGAAAATTGATTAATATAGACGTGCTGTTGGGTCGTTGCGCGGGATATTGTATTTTCCTCCGAAGGCTCTCGAAAATTTGAAGCTCTGTTTGATTAATAAGGCGATGGCGAGGGTGCAAACGAACATCGATAAAAGATTTACGGATGAGGACAGGTCTGTGCTTGTCAGGGGGGTCAACTGGATAGGTGACGCCGTTATGACCATCCCTGCCCTGCGGGCCATGAAAAGATCTCTTCCAGGGACAAGGTTGTCGCTGCTTGTCAAACCATGGGTCGCGCCTCTTTTTGAGAGAGACCCTGATGTGGATGAGATCATTACCTATTCCGGCGAATTCAAGGGGCTGTCAGGCAAATTCAGGCTTGCCGGACTGCTCAGAGAACATAAGTTCGGCATGGCCATGCTTTTCCAGAACGCCTTTGACGCAGCTCTGCTTTCATTTCTCGCGGCCATCCCGAGGCGCATCGGATATAGCCGGGACGGCAGAGGATGGCTGCTTACTGATCCAGTTGCTTTTGATGATCAGGCAGGAAGTCTTCATCATATCCAGTATTATCTCAATCTCGTCAGGAAAGCCGGATTTGAAGGCGAGGCTGATGTGCCGTGGATATTTCTTGATCTTTCTGAGAGGCTTAAGGCAAGAGATATGCTGAAAGGGCTTAAGAGACCTATTGTTGCGCTGAACCCTGGAGCGACTTATGGCTCATCGAAAAGATGGCCGACCAGCAGGTTTGCTGACGTTGCCGGGAAAGTAGAGCAGGTGCTTGGTGGAAGCGTTGTCCTTATGGGCGGTCCGGGGGAGGCTGTTATGGCAGATGAGATTTTTAAAGCCATGGACCCTCTATTGACCGGCCCTCATGCTTTTTTAAACCTTGCCGGCAGCACATCTCTGCGAGACGCTATTGCCGTTATTTCGGAATGTGACGTGCTGGTTACTAATGATTCAGGCCCCATGCATATAGGCTGTGCTGTCGGCACTCCTGTTGTAGCAATATTTGGCTCTACATCCCGTGCGCAGACCGGCCCTTTGGGCGCTGGAGATATTGTAATTGGAAAGCAGCTTGCCTGCTCGCCCTGTTTTCAGCGCGAGTGCAAAAAAAATAATCTTAAATGCATGGACCTCATCAGTTCGGAAGAGGTGTTTGAAGCTGTAGGCAGGCAGATAAAAAAACACTGTGCTGTTTTTTTCGACCGCGACGGCACGCTCTGCAAGGATGCCCACTATCTGAGCCGGATGGAGGATTTTGAGTTATTGCCCGGCATTGAAAGCCTGTCGGATCTCAGGGAAAAGGGTTTTGCTCTGATAGGTGTTTCCAATCAGTCAGGCATTGCGCGGGGCCTGGTGCAGGAAGAATTTGTGATGAAATTGCACCGGTTTTTTATCGACGAGTATGGTTTTTCAGATTTTTATCACTGTCCGCACCATCCAGGGGAGCATTGCTCATGTAGAAAACCTGAGCCCGGCATGCTCATTAGAGCCCGTAACGAGTATGCGGTCAATCTTAAAAAGTCTTTTGTTGTTGGTGATAAAGAAGATGACATGGTGCTTGCCAGAACTGTCGGCGCAAAGGGTATACTTGTCAAGACAGGCAAAGCCCAGGCTTCGGCCTATGCTGATGTGGTTGTCGGGGGACTCGCTGAGGCTGTCAGTGTCATCCTGTCCATGAAGGGGGATGAGATCAGTGCATAGCAGGGCTGTCTTTGGAAAAATACTTATAGTCAAACCCAGTTCTCTAGGCGACGTGGTGCATAGTCTGCCGTTTCTGCATGCCGTCAGGTCATGTTTTCCAAAGGCGGAACTGCACTGGGTCATTGCAAAGGGCCTTGAAGGACTGCTTCAGGGGCATCCGATGATCGACAGGCTTGTAAGCATCAACAAGGACCTTTGGAAGAAGATATCCTCGGCAGAGACAACACTGAAGGAGATAATCAGGCTTTTCAGGCAGCTCAGGAACGAACAGTATGACCTTGTTGTTGACCTTCAGGGTCTGCTGAGGAGCGGCTTGATAACCATGGTGACCAGTGCGCCTGTGAGGGTCGGCTTTGCCGAAGCGCGCGAGGGCAGCAGGTTCTTCTATACTTTAAAAGTCAGGGCCGGCAGGGAGGTCCACGCAGTTGAGCGGAATATGAAAATAGCAGCTGCGCTCGGCTGCAGGTCAGATGATATTGTTTTCCCTTTTCCCCCTGATGACGAAAACAGCGGCAAGGGGCAGGACCTCAAAAAACGTTTCGGTGAATACTCTGTCATTGTCCCGGGAGCCAGATGGAAGACAAAAATATGGCCCTCTGAGAATTTCGGCAGGGTGGCTGCCATGCTTCCTATAAGGTCAGTAGTTATCGGCAGCGAAACCGAAAGACGAATTGCTGAGGAGGTAGTGTCATACTCGATGGGCAAGGCTTTGTCCCTGGCCGGAGAGACCGGGCTGAAAGAATTGCTCTCTGTAATACGCTCTGCCCGGATGGTAATCACTAATGACTCCGGCCCCATGTATATAGCTGCTGCCCTGCATGTGCCGGTGATCGCTGTTTTTGGGCCCACCAGCCCGCTGAGAACAGGCCCGTATGGTACTGGTAATATCGTACTCCAGTCCAGCGCAGAGTGTGTGCCGTGTTTTAAAAAGACATGCAGGGGCCTCAGGTGCATGCACGATATCACTACTGACGCGGTCAGCAGGGAGGCGCTCAGGGCGCTCAGGAAGGCCAACTGATGTTCCCTTTTCATATGGAGACATACAGGCGATGAAATTAGGCATTCTGATAAATACAGACAGGCACCTTGCCCATGTTACCGGCATCACGCACGCTGCTCTTGACAAAGGGCATGAAGTGATTATATTCGTTATGGATGACGGCACTAAGTTGCTGAACGCTCCGGCTATGCAGGAGCTTTGCAGATTGACAGGGGTAGCGACAAGTTTTTGCAGCTTTAATGCCAGGCAGAGGGACATAGGCGATGAAGGCCTGTCGCAGGAGATTGCCGCAGGAAGCCAGTTGAATAATGTTGCCATGAACCGCATAGCCGATAAGGTAATCGTGCTTTAGAGGTCCATTGAAATGAATATTCTTCATATTTTAAATGATGGGCCGTCCGGCCTTTCCGACAGGATCATCAGCATCCAGAAACAGGAGTTTGCCGTCAAGGTCGTTGATCTGTCAGGCGGCAATGTGTCCTATGACGAGCTTGTCGACGACATCTTTGCCTTTGACAGAGTCATATCCTGGTAGGCGGCCTTACAGGACAGCTCGATGTTAAAGCTTCATCTGATATTGTGAAAGGCCGTCGAAATATTATCAGGAATGCCGGGACTTCAGTCCTGTCGCTCCTTTTGTCCCTGCTTCTTTTTTATCTGCTTTATACCTTCAGGTCTCTTGACGACAGCAGGTTTTCCAGTTGGGCTGATGTTTTTAATGTCGTGAAGCCTGCGCTGACAGGAGCAATCCTCATTGCAGCGCTGCTCGCAGCGCTCGTGGCTTCCCGTCTTGATATCTTTGACAAGGCGCCTGCCTGGGCGCTTTTCCTGCTGTCCTATGCCGCAGGAGCATGCTTTTGGCATGAGCCTGAGATGATCGTTGATGCGTCGAGGTATTTCACATATGCCAAACACCTTGAGCTTTATGGTGTTGGATATTTCTTGCGGGAATGGGGCAACAGCATCAATGTCTGGACTGACCTTCCGGCAGTGCCATTTTTTTTCGGGATAATTTTCAGGGTGTTCGGTGAAAGCAGAGTATTCATACAGGCATTTACAACGCTTCTTTTTTCCGGAGCGGTAGTGCTTACCTATTTTACGGGCAGGGAGCTCTGGAACAGGGAAACCGGTCTGCACGCGGCTCTGTTGCTTCTCGGAATTCCCTATCTTTACACCCAGGTCCCCCTCATGCTTGTCGATGTACCTTCCATGTTTTTCCTTATGCTCTCTGTATGGACTTTTCTACTCGCGCTGCGAAGAGGCAGGGGCATGATTGCTGCGGCAAGCCTGAGCATCTTTATCGTTTTTTTTACGAAGTATTCCACGTGGCTGATGCTGAGCGTATTGCCGGTTATTTTTGCTGTGGAACTTTTCAAAAACAGGCGGCTGGAGCCCGGCCGATATGTCCTGCGCGGAGCGCTCGTTTTTTTTGGCTCATGTCTTTTGATCTCTCTCCTTGCAGCGCTTATATATGATGAAATGCTCCGGCAGATACACCTCCTGATTGCTTATCAGAGTCCGGGCCTGAAACGCTGGGGAGAAAGCATGGCAGCAACGTATTTCTTCCAGATGCATCCGGTCATCCCTGCGCTGGCAACTGCTTCGGTTTATGCTGCCCTCAGGAAACGGGATGCTGCTTTTGTTATCGTTGCGTGGCTTGTTATTATCATGCTGGCTCTTCAGATCAAAAGGATACGATATCTTGTCATGATCTTTCCGATGGTTTGCCTAATGGCCTCCTATGGACTTATGCAGTTCAGAGACAGGGTAAGAATACGGCTTGTCTCTTTTTCTGTGGTCGCATATTCACTTACCATTGCACTTGGCGGCTTTCTCCTTTTTTTAGAGAACACAAGCGCGGTCAATATAAGGGAGGCGGCAAAGTATCTGGACAGTCGGAATGTACACGCAGTCCGAGTTGCAACGCCGATCCCTGGAGAGTATGTCATGAATCCGGCTGTGTTTGTGCCCCTCCTTGATCTGTACTCAGGCGCGGAGATCTCGTACAGCTACGCCCAGAGCGACTATCCGCTGCCGGCTGATTTTGAAACATCACCGCTGAGATTCACCTGGACTTATAAAAATCCGTCCTATTATCAAAAGGGCAGCGCAGCGGGGGACAGAAGAGCGGTTGCAATTATCACGGACCGCGCAGAAACAGAGTTTATTCCAGGGCTTCGGACCGGACCGGAGGGAAGGTCGGGCTTGAAAGTATTTAATGTCATGGATAATGTTTTTCGCAGCCAGACTATCGTGACCTTGCGTGAATAACTTTTGCAACGATAGGGTATAATAGCTGCTATGAAAGATATGCTCGGGCGTGAAGGTATTATGACAGCCGACAAGGCGCTTGGCCTGCTGATTGATGCTCTTTCGTCAAAAAGGACGGAGATAATAAGTATAGAGGCGGAAAAATCTCTTGGTATGGTATGCGCAGAGGATATTATTGCGGGAGATGATCTGCCTGCTTTTTCGCGCTCTACAGTGGATGGTTACGCTGTCAGGTCTGTTGATACCTTTGGTGCAACAGAGACCATGCCTGCCTATCTGACCCTTTCGCGGGAAATCTTCATGGGTGAGCATGCTGATTTTGTTCTCTCTGAAGTCTCTGCTGCCAGGATACCTACCGGTGGAATGCTTCCTGATGGCGCTGACGCGGTTGTCATGTTCGAACATGTGCAGCTCGCTGACGGCAGCATGATAGAGGTATTGAAGCCTGTCGCTCCAGGGGAAAACGTGATTAAGGCCGGCGATGATGTGAAGAAGGATGAAGTTGTAGTCAGGAAGGGCCGCGGGATTCGTCCTCAGGATATAGGGGCCTGCGCAGGCATCGGATTGACCACTATCAGTGTTTTTAAGCGGCCGGTCGTCTCGATTATATCCACAGGAGATGAGGTCGTTCCTCCTCATGACAAACCGTCGTTTGGCAGGATACGGGACACGAATTCCTATGTCATAGCCGCGATGGTTTCCAATTCCGGAGGGACCCCGCGAAGGAAGGGTATTTTCAGGGATGATTACAATACCATCAGGACTGCGATTGAGGAGGCAGTGAAGGATTCGGACGCTATAGCAGTATCCGGCGGCACTTCCGTCGGCACAAAAGACATGCTTGAGAGAATTATTGAAGATATCGGAAATCCGGGGGTCCTCTTTCACGGGATTTCTTTAAAGCCTGGAAAACCTATGATCGGAGGAGTTGTCAACGGCATTCCTATTTTCGGTCTTCCCGGGCATCCTGCTGCAGTGAGCGTCTGTTTTGATATATTCATAAGGCCTGTCCTGGATCTGCTGTCCGGCCTTGACAGTGGCCTGGCCCACAGAATGAAAGGGGTTGTCCAGGCAAGGCTGAGCAGAAATATTGCTTCAGTGCAGGGCCGGGAGGAGCATATCAGGGCCATGCTTGAGCAGCATGAGGATGGAATATGGGCAGTCCCCATTCTCGGAAAATCAGGGCTGATCAGTACCCTGGTCCGTGCGGACGGGACCTTCATGATCCCGGCGAGCAGAAACGGCGTCGAAAAGGGCGAGGTAGTTGAGGTCAGGCTGTTTTAGGCATGTTCTTCAACGCCTTGATTTTCAAGTCACTGCGGGCTTTCTCTTGACAAAAAGCCGCTCATTTGGTTTAAATCTATATCGCCTCGCAGTATCTCCTAAAATAGGCTCGTAGCTCAGGGGGAGAGCGCTACCTTGACACGGTAGAGGTCGGCGGTTCGAAACCGCCCGGGCCTACCATAAAAATTTCGATAGGGTTGCACCCAGATAATGGATAGTCATGACGAATGGGTCTATTTCCTGATAGGATATACTATGACAATCATTAGGCCTTTCTTTTTGTTCTTTCTGTTTGTGTCCATCCTGAGCCTCAGCAGTGGATGTGCGACCTTGCCTAAAGTCTCTGAGATAATTGATGAGGCGCCGACCGAACAGAAACCCAATCAAATAGTTTCGTCCAAAGGACTGATATCTTCCAAAAAGAGCAAAACCATCATGGATCGGCTGAAGCGATCTGTCGATCCGACGGACATTCTGGAACGCCACATTATTGTGGTAGAATCGGTCACCGAAAGTCCGCTGACAAAGGGGAACAAAGTCACTCTGCTCGCCGATGGTCAGGCGACCTATGCCGCCATGTTCAAAGCCATAGAGAATGCCAAAGACCATATCAACCTTGAAAGCTTTATCATTGAAGACGATGAAACAAGTCGAAAATTTGCCGATCTGTTGCTGCAAAAACAGGCCGAAGGTGTCCAGGTTAATGTCATTTATGACAGCGTGGGCAGCATGAAGACTCCCGCTTCTTTTTTCCAGTGCCTGCGCGACGGTGGAATTCAGGTGGTTGAATTCAATCCAATAAATCCACTGAAGGCCCGTGAGAAATGGGGACTGACACACCGGGACCACCGCAAGATTTTGATCATCGACGGCAAAGTCGCCTTTGCAGGGGGCATCAACATCAGCGAGGTTTATTCAAGCAGTCCTTTCAAGCGGAAACAAGACAAAAAGGCGCCGATTCACTGGCGTGACACAGACATTCAAATTGAAGGCCCTGCCGTGGCTGAATTGCAGAAGCTTTTTCTTGACACCTGGCAGAAGCAGAAGGGCCCGGAGCTTTCAGGGGAAAACTATTTTCCTGAGATGAAAGAAGCAGGGGATGCACTGGTGAGGGTAATCGGCAGCACTCCGGGAGAGGACAACCGTGTCCCTTTTATTGTGTATGTGTCCGCCATCACTTTTGCGGAACATTCAATTCACATGACGAATTCCTATTTTATCCCTGACGACCAGATAGTTAAGGCCCTTGCTGATGCTGCCAGGCGCGGTGTAGACGTAAAGCTCATTCTCCCCGGGATCACCGATTCTCAGCTGGCATTACATGCGCAGAGGTATCATTATTCCGGACTTTTGAAGTCAGGAGTGAAGATATACGAACACAGTACTTCCCTGCTGCACGCCAAAACCGCAGTGGTCGACAAGGTCTGGTCAACAGTCGGCTCAACCAACATGGACTTCCTGAGCTTATTAAACAATGACGAGGTGAATGCGATTATCCTGAATCGAGAGTTTGCTGCGGAAATGGAGAAGATGTTTGCCGGGGATCTTGAGAATTCCAGGCATATTCAATGGGATGAGTGGAAAAAAAGACCTTTGTTGCCCAGGATCAGGGAGTGGTTTTTGAATTTATTCATCCGATGGTTGTAACTACACAGGTGGATAGGCTTGTAGGTGTTTAGGTAAATAGGGGAAATAACTATGCGAGATCATGCAATGCTCAGAGCATTTGAACTGGCCGAGGTGTTGGGGGCCTTGGAGCGTTCTTTGCACAGACCTAACAGACTACAGTCTAAACAACCTTAGTCGTTGAGTCATGTGAATCAGATGCATAAGCTCAGAAACCCTCTGAAATTCTTCCTGTTCATTGTCGTAACTGCGATTGTATTTTCTGCTGGTTTTGCTATAGCAGCTGAAACGCCCCTGAAGGGTGAAGACATTCTGCTTGACGCCTATCATAGGAACACGGCCAAATTTGAGAGAAACAACTTTGGCGTCCCTCTCTTTCTGGAGTCTTTTGAGAGAGGCGACAGAGTGCATGTGGACGTTTACGGGATATTAGATTATCCCTTCAGTAGTGTTGTCAATGTACTCAAGGCCCCTGCAAACTGGTGCGATATCGTGTCCCTCCATCCCAATGTTAAGGCGTGTACGTTCAGGGAGCTACCCGGGACATGGCGACTGATCTTTTACGTTGGCCGCAAAGTTTATCAACCTCCGGAAGACGCGCGTCAAGTCATTTACCATTACCGGAAAGTTGATCAGCAACAGGGGTATCTGGATATCATTTTAGATGCCGATGAAGGCCCTTTCGGCACAAAGGATCACAGGATGAGGTTCGAGGCCCTGCCTCTTGACAGGGGAAGGACCTTTGTCCACGTCAGTTATGCATATAGCGACAGTGTTGCGCTTCGCCTCGCGGGAAAGGTCTATTTCTCGACACTCGGTCGGGGCAAGGTAGGGTACACCGTCACCGGAACAGACAGAAATGGCAACCCCGTTTATATAAGTGGACCGCGCGGCGCGATTGAGCGCAATGCTGTCCGGTACTATTTCGCGATACAATCCTTCATAAATACGTTGCGCTATCCCGAAAAAAGTCGTTTCAGCATGAGGACCAGCGAGTGGTACGATTTTACGGACCGCTACAGGAAACAGCTCTACGAGCTGGACAAGAAGGACTACCTCACCTTTAAAACAAAGGAGCATCTGAACCAGGTGATACTCCAGAGGCGGATAGGGACGGGTCTTCCGTGAGTGTCTGTGGACTTCAAGCCTGCGGTGGCAGTTGAAAACTGTGGCAGTGGAAAAGGCCTTGCAAAGTTGAACAAAATCGTATTGCAGACAATCAATATTGTGATAAAATAAAATAAATTATGAAACAGTCCTGGCACACTTTCTGCTGTTTAACACTATCATCAAACACAAAAACAAGTCATACTTTAATGAGGATTTTGAAGTGAAAGAAGACGGAACAAATATTACTGACAGCCCGCACATAAAAGTCCTGATAATCGAGGACAATGATGATCATTCGGAATTAATCTGCAGGATCCTCTCGAAAGCGGAAAATATTTATTTCGATACCGAATGTGCTGGGCTGATGTCTGCGGGAATCGATTTAATTGAAAAGAAGAAGTTTGACGTCATTTTATCTGATCTGGGATTGCCGGATAGTAAAGGGATTGAGACTTTCGAAGCATTACATAGCCGTTATCCGGATATCCCCGTGATCGTTCTGACCGGCCTCGATGACGAAAACACCGCACTTAGTGCGGTGCAGGGCGGCGCTCAGGATTATTTAGTCAAGGGTCAGATTGACACCCGTCAGCTGACCCGCTCTATCCGTTATGCCATTGAACGCCAGAAACTCATAACGGAGCTTGAAAAAAGCCGCAAAGAGATAAAAACTCTTCAAGGATTGTTGCCCATTTGCGCCTGGTGCAGGAATATCCGTGACGATAAGGGTTACTGGAAGAGTCTGGAAACCTACATCCGTGAAAACACGGATGCGGCTTTTACTCACGGCATTTGTCCTAAATGTATGAAGAAAGTTGAAGGTGAACTATACAAAGAACTTGGGAAGGAAAAGCCAGACTTCCAGGAACAGAAACGCAAGCAGGACGAACAGCCTTCAAATGATAAATAAATCGCGCTGAAATATTAGATCAGGGACTTCTGTATTCCTTATAACATATCATCCTAAAAACGGCAGTTGAAAAGTACTAAAACGCTATTATTTTTAAATAGTTACAGTCAAGGCATGCAGCTGCGGAGCAGTTGAATTTATCACCTCATTAAAATGGTGACCCCATAATAAGCATTATATGATTTACTTTTCGTCACTTATGACTTCCAACTGCGTTTTTTATGATCATATATGGTTGACTGGACAATGATCATATTTTTAACATAGGATATGATGGATTATTTTACTAATTGATATTATGTCCCCGAAAGCATTATCGGGTAAGGAGGACTGAACATGGCCCGTAAGACCCCCCCCCCCAACCCAAGGCAATGTCAGCCTTAACTGAACAACCCGGAGCAAGAGGATCCAATAACAGCCAATTTCCTATAGTAGGAATCGGCGCTTCCGCGGGTGGGCTTGAGGCGTTTACGCAATTATTTAAGAATCTTCCGGCTGATCCGGGCATGGCCTTTGTACTTATCCAGCACCTTGCCCCGACGCACGAGAGCATGCTGACAGAACTACTCTCCAAAGCCAGCTCCATGCCCGTAAGAGAGGTAAAAGACGGAATGGCCGTAGCCCCGGATAATGTTTATATCATCCCGCCCGACAAAGAAATGATTATATTTCAGGGAGTCCTGCATCTTGTGCCGCGCGATGAAGTTAAGGGTCAGTACATGCCTGTTGATTCTTTTCTGCACTCCCTTGCTCAAGACCGGAGGAACAATGCGATAGCCGTAATCTTATCCGGGACCGGTTCCGACGGCTCAATGGGAGCAAGGGCAATTAAAGGAGAGGGCGGGATAGTCCTCGCACAGGATGAAACTGCAAAGTATGACGGAATGCCAAGAAGCGCTATTGATACCGGCTGTGTTGATTTTGTGCTGCCAACCGCTAAAATCGCGGATGAACTGCTGAGAATCAGTAAGCATCCATATCCTGCTGATGTCAGACGCGGTGAACCAGTGCAGATTATACCGGCTGAAGAAAATGATCTCAACAGGATATTTATCATGCTAAGGTCAGCCAAAGGCGTTGATTTTACCTCATACAAACGCTCGACCATAATGCGCAGGGTCAACCGCCGCATGCTCCTGCAAAAGATAGAAGGAATGAAGGCATATGTAGCGTATCTTAAGGAAAACCCCTCTGAAATCGAGACCCTATATCAGGACATTCTCATTAATGTCACCTCCTTCTTCAGGGAACCGGAGGCCTTCGAGACCTTAAAAAGAAGCGTGTTTCCTTACATTTTCAATAAGGCTGGAGTTGATGCACCTGTCAGGATATGGGTCCCGGCCTGTTCAACAGGGGAAGAGTCTTACTCTATCGCCATAGCTCTTGCAGAGTATATGGATAGCAATAAAATCAGCCGGCCTGTTCAGCTCTTTGCAACAGACATTGACGATATCGCAGTCGAGAAGGCAAGGAAAGGCATATATCCTGAAAACATATCCAGGGATGTCTCACCGGAGAGGCTGACGCGTTTCTTTGAAAAGAGCGGGAACGGTTATGTGATAAACAAGTTAGTCCGCGAAATGTGTATATTTGCAAAGCAGAATATGGTGAAAGACCCCCCGTTTTCAAAGATTGATCTTATCAGTTGCCGGAACGTGCTCATCTATTTCAGCACGGAACTCCAGAAGAAAACGGTCAGTATATTATTTTATGCCCTCAACCCCAATGGTTTTCTCATGATCGGGCAGTCCGAGACTGTCGGAGAGTTTGCCGGTCTTTTTTCAGTAGTGGACAAGAAGCACACAATTTATTCAAAAAAGGCCGAAACATTAATGCAAATTGAAGCGACTGTAGTCGAACCTGGCAAAGAAAAAGTTGTGGCCAAAAAAGCCGAAGCACAACCAAAGGGAGTATTCGATATTCAGAAAGAGGCCGATACTATTGTACTCAACAAATATAGCCCTGCCGGCTTTGTTGTCAATGATGTCATGAAGATTTTGCAGTTCCGGGGAGATACCAGCCCTTATCTCAGGCCAGCGCCAGGGCAGGCGAGCCTGGACCTCCTGAAGATGGTCAGTGAAGACCTGGTGGCCGAGCTTCGCACTTTGCTGCATCAGGCAAAGAAAGAGGATATTCCTGCAAAGAAGGAAGGTGCCAGACTCAAACAGGGCAAACGGATTAAATACATAAATATTGACATTGTTCCGTTTCAAGCCCGGACATCCGGGGAACGCTGCTTTCTGGTGTTGTTCGAGGACGTAGGGGCGGGTTTAAAACCCGCCCCTACAAAATCCGCCCGCACGCATAAGGGCGATTCACAAATCGCCCCTACGACCGATGAGACGATGCAATTGAGGCAGGACCTTGCTGCGTCTAAGGCGCATTTAAATGCGGTGACGCAGGAGTATGAGGCCGCAAATGAAGAGTTGCGTGCCTTGAATGAGGAACTTCAATCAAGCAATGAAGAAATGCAGAGCATCAATGAGGAAATGGAGACAGCCAAGGAAGAACTCCAGTCCACTAATGAAGAACTGACCACGGTCAACGACGAACTTCAAAGCCGCAACGAAGAAACAATGCAATTGAACAACGACCTGTTCAATGTGCTCAGAGGCGTCGAGATACCGATTATCATACTCGGAGGCGAACTCCGGATCAGGCGGTTTAATGACGCTGCGGCAAGGCTGCTGAATCTTATCCCCACTGATACCGGTCGTCCCCTGAGCAATATCAGGACGAATATCATTATCCCGGACCTTGAGCAGATGGTCCTCGATGTGGTCAATACTCTCGTCGTAAAGGTAAAAGAAGTCCAGGATGTAGAGGGCCGCTGGTATTCATTGACGATAAGACCTTATAAGACTGTCGACAACAGGATCGACGGTGTTTTGATGACGCTGGTCAATGTCGACGATATGAAGCGCAGTCTTTTGCGCATCAAGGAGGCATATGCCTACGCCAATGACATTGTTGAGACCGTGAGGGAGCCCCTGCTCATTCTCGGCCCCGACCTGAAGGTGATAACCGCCAACAGATCCTTCTATGAAAGCTTCCTGGCTGATCCTGCAGAAATAGAAGGCCGTTATCTATATGAGTTGGGAAATGGTCAGTGGGAAATTCCGGAACTCAGAAAGCTGCTTCAGGAGGTACTGCGTGAGAAAAAGTCCTTCTCGGACTTCGAGGTCGCCGTCGAGCTCCCCGTAATCGGGCGCAAGACGATGATGCTCAACGCGCGTGAAATCAGAAAAGAAGTGTATTATCCGACACCTGCTTTGTCCCTGGAAAAAGAATATGCCGGGATGATCCTCCTTGCGATTGAAGATATCACTGAGCGAAAACTATTAGAAGAAGAGATTAAACACATGGCCTCTTTTCCACAGATGAATCCCAATCCTATTATAGAGATAGAATCTTCCGGCAATATTTTGTTCCATAATGATGCAGTCCTTGAAACTCTCAGAAAATTAGGCGCTCAAGAAGATGTGAGCTTGTTCCTGCCCGAGGATATAAGTGAAATTCTGACGGATTTGGAACAAAAAAAGGAATTGAAGTACTACCGGGAGGTGATGATTAAAGACACTATATTCGGAGAGTATATCCATCTGTTACTACAGTTTAATGTCGTGCGTGTCTATGCAGCCGACATTACTGACCGGAAGAAGACAGAGGAGGCCTTACGGAAGAGCAACACGTTCAATCAGAGTATCATTGACAGCAGCAACGACTGCATCAAGCTCCTGGATCTGGAGGGGCGGCTGCAATACATGAGTCCGGGTGGTCAGCACCAGTTGGGAATCCGGGACATGGAAAAATACCTGAACGTGCCCTATCAGGAATTCTGGAAAGGCACAGACCAGCAAGCTTCGCTGGAAGCTATCCATAAAGCCCAGCAGGGACAAATAGCTTCATTCCAGGGCTTTTGTCCGACTGTAGACGGTACGCCAAAATGGTGGGACGTTGCCATTACACCGGTTATCGGCGCAGATGGAAAACCTGAACACCTGCTGGCCGTGTCCCGCGATATCACTAAACGCAGGGAGGCTGAGGAGGCGCTGCAGGCAATTTCGGACCGCTACCGGTCTTATATTGAAGTGACGGGGGCGCTGGGCTGGACCACAAATGCCGGGGGCGAGGTAGTGGAAGATCTGCCTTCCTGGAGGAAGTATACCGGCCAGACCTATGAAGAGGTCAAAGGGCAGGGATGGTCGAGGGCCTTTCATCCTGAGGACCTTGCACATGCCCTACAGATATGGAAAAAAGCGGTTGAGGGGAAAAGCAGCTATGCGGTCGAATACCGTATACGCAGGCAAGATGGGATTTATCGGGACTTTATGACACGCGGCATGCCTGTATTTAGGGAAGACGGAAGTGTCAGGGAATGGGTCGGCACTTGCATTGATATCACGGAACGAAAGAAGTCGGAGGAAGCGTTAAAAACATTGAATCTGGAATTGCACTCCACAGCCTCGGACCTTAAAGCCGCTTACAAGGATATGGAGAGTTTCAGTTACGCCGCTTCTCATGACCTTAGATCCCCACTTATAACTATAGAGGGCTTCTCCAAAATACTGTTGGAAGACCATTCTGAAAAACTTGATGACAAGGGGAAAGACTTGCTGGGCAGGATCAGTAACAGCGCTAAAAAAATGAATCAGCTCATTGCAGACCTTCTTGCCTTTTCCCGCATCAGCACCAAAGAGGTCCGAAAAGCTGAATTCAATATGGAGGCCTTGGCACAAAAGTTGATCAATGAACTCCAGCCGACGATTGCTGAACGGGACATAGAATTTGAAGTCAAGCAACTGCCTTCTGCCTACGGAGACCTGCCAATGATAGGCCAGATCCTCTTAAACCTCTTATCCAATGCGATCAAATTCACACAAAAAAGAGAGACTGCGATGATTGAAGTAGGCGGTTATAGTGAAAATAATGAGAGCGTATATTACGTCCGGGACAACGGGATAGGCTTTGATATGCAGTATAGCGATAGACTCTTCGGTCTTTTTCAGAGGATTCATTCAGCACAGGAAGTTGAGGGGACCGGCATCGGACTTGTCATTGTAAAAAATATCATCGAGAAACACGGCGGAAGGGTATGGGCCGAAGGAAAGCCGCATGTAGGGGCAACATTTTACTTTACGCTTCCGGGGAAGGAGGGGTAAAGCTGGATCTGCTGGAGGGTATCTTCAATTGACATACGGTAAGTATTTTGATAAAAAATAAACATGAATTATAAAGACAAAACAAAAAAACAACTAATAAATGAGTTAAAGGATGAATAATCAGCCTATCAGTATACTGCTCGTGGAAGACAGTCCGGATGACGTAGTTTTGTTCGAGAGATTGCTTGGTAAGGCAAATCCGTTTAAGTTTGAATTGACCCACTGCAATATGCTCAGCAGCGCACTGACATTACTGAACAAAGAGAGTTTTGGAATCATTTTGCTGGATCTGTCACTTCCAGACGTCAAAGGGCTTGATACGGTCATACGCACGCACGCTGCTGTACCCAATATCCCCATAGTGGTGATGAGCGCTTTGGGTGATGAAGAGGTTGCAATTCGGGCAGTGCATGAAGGTGCACAGGACTACTTAGTAAAAGGCAAGATTGACAGCGCCCTTTTGGTTAGGACAATAAGATACGCTATTGAGCGCAAGCAGTCGGAAGATGCACTGAGAAAAGCGCACGATCAGCTTGAGTTACGTGTTCAGGAACGCACTGACAAATTGACCAGGGCAAACGAACGACTCTCGCAGGAGATAGACGACCGCAAGCAGGCGACAAAATCACTCAGGGAAGCTCTCTCGATAATCAAACAATTAAAAGACCAATTACATGAGGAGAATATCTATCTTAAGGAAGAAATTAACCTATTGTACTCGCATAAGGACATCGTAGGCAACAGTGAGGCTATCAACACAGTACTGAAGCAGATAGAACAAGTGGCGCCGACAGACTCGACGGTCCTGATACAGGGGGAGACAGGCACAGGAAAAGAATTGGTCGCAAATGCTATCCATGGCATGAGTTCCCGGCATGACCGGCTAATGATTAAAGTCAACTGCGCGGCCCTGCCGCCGACCCTTATTGAGAGTGAATTGTTCGGCCGCGAAAAGGGCGCTTTTACCGGTTCGCTGTCAAAGCAGATAGGCCGTTTTGAACTTGCGGATGCCTCAACGATTTTCCTTGATGAGATCGATGCGCTGCCGCTGGACCTCCAGGCCAAACTGCTTAGGGTACTGGAGAGCGGTGAGTTTGAACGTCTGGGCAGTCCCAGAACTGTGAAGGTCGACGTCAGAATCATTTCTGCTACAAACCGAGATCTTGCCAGCGTGGTCAGCGAGGGCGGGTTCCGGAAAGACCTTTACTACCGTTTGAACGTTTTTCAGATTATTGTGCCGTCCCTTCGTGAGCGCAAGGAGGACATATTGCCGCTCGTATGGTCTTTTGTTCAGGACTTAAGCAAGAGGATGGGCAAGCGGATTGAATCAATACCTCAGAAGGGTGTTGAAATCCTTAAAGCGTATCCCTGGCCGGGCAACGTAAGGGAACTGAGGAACGTTATTGAGCGTGCGATGATCATCACCACCGGTCCCGTGCTGCATTTGGATGTACCAAATATTGCTCAGTCAAAGACAGACCAGTCCGGAACTCTTGAAGAAGCAGAGAAAAAACATATTTTAGAGGTTCTTAACACCACTGGATGGCAGGTAAGCGGCAAGGACGGTGCAGCAAAGATTTTAGGCATCAACCCAAAGACGCTCACATCGAGAATGCAAAAACTGGGCATCCAAAGAAGAAATAAAAATGCCTGATATATCAGGAGTCTCCTGACATATCAGAAGGCGGGCACATTTCACTGTCTCATTCCCTCATCGTAGCCTTCGCTGAAATTTCAATGTTTTCAACATCATAGAGAATCCGATCCTGTCAACAACAGTCCTGGCACACATTCTGCTTTTCAATACACCAGCAAACACTAAAACATGTTCCCTTTTGATGCAATAGGCGCATCAAAAAGAGTAGTCTTAATAAGACCATAAGTAATCGGGATTTGTATGGAAAATCTCCCCT
>JAGVHR010000088.1 GCA_020056455.1 Thermodesulfovibrionales bacterium | reverse complement strand
TCAAGGGGCGCTCAGGGATAAAGGATAGGCGGATGTCTGAACCCGAGAATAAAAAGAAGAGCTGCCCAGACCATCCAGCCGCTGAAAACAAAAATACCCATTATCAGAAGAACTGCGATCAGCACCACAGAGAGTTTTTCATGCTGCTCGCCAAGGATGGCATAGGCAATATGCCCGCCGTCAAGCTGCCCAACAGGAATGAGATTGAGAGACGTTACAAAAAACCCGATCCAGCCTGCAAAGGCGACGGGATGCAGATATATATCGTACCCTGCCGGGACAGGTCCGATAACGGCTTGACTGAGAACGTAAAAAATGAGAGAGTCTCCGAGGACAAGCATTTCCTGCCCTCTGCCTAACGGATGGACGTCTGAATAATAAAGCCCGCAGACAGTAGCGGCAACTGATACAAGAAAGCCTGCTATCGGGCCTGAGGCCCCTATATCCATGAGAGCGCGTCTGGTTGTTATCCTGGATCTCATAGTGATAAACGCGCCGAGAGTCCCGAACAAGGTCGGGGCCGGAATAAAATAAGGCAATGAGGACTCAACACCATGCCTTCCGGATGTTAAATAGTGGGAAAATTCATGCACCAGAAGAATCAAAAGCAAGGTCAGAGAAAACGGCAGGCCCTTATATATCTGAAGCGGACTGCTGATAATATCAATGCCTGAGTGAAGCGCTCCGACGGACAGCGTTGAGCAGAAGGTAAGCAGAAAAAGTACTATATTGATTAGGGGAGATTTTCTCATTCGTCGATAATCCCGGTTATGTCATAATCAAAAGCCTCAGCAATTCTGACCCTTACAAAGGTATGCCTTCTGAGGCCTGGATTCCTGATAAGCGTTACACCGTCTATCTCAGGAGCCTGGGAATAGATCCTTGCAACGGCTGTATCTCCGTCTGTCTCATCAATAAGCGCCCTGAAGGTCTTTCCGACCAGTTCCATATTTTTTTCTAACGAGATTTTCGACTGGGCCTCCATAATACTGTCACTCCGCCTTTTTCTGATATGTTTTGGCACCTGCCCCCTCAGGGAATAGGCAGGGCTGCCTTCCTCGCGTGAATAGGGAAAAACGCCGAGTCTGTCAAACTTCATTTCCCGGATAAATTCGAGCATCCGCTCAAATTCCTCATCTGTCTCCCCTGGAAAGCCGGTGATCAATGTGGTTCTCAGGGCAATCCCAGGTACCGCATCTCTTATTCTGCCTATAAGAGTTTTGAAATATTCCCTGTTTCCTCCGCGCTTCATCAGGCCCAGTATCCTCGCTTCAGTGTGCTGAAGGGGAATATCAAGATATTTGCAGACCTTATCTTCACTGCCTGCAATATCGAGAAGATCATCGGTAATCGAGGTGGGATATAGATACAGAAGCCGTATCCAAAAATCGCCGCTGATGGAGGCAATATCCTTAACAAGCCTGCTCAGACCAAAGCCCTGAATGTCCCGGCCATAGGATGTTATATCCTGGGCCACTATGACGAGTTCACGTTTGCCCTCGGCGATCAGGTCCTCAGCATCCCGCAGGATATCCTCAGGCAGCCTGCTTCTGAAGGCTCCCCGAATGGCAGGAATTACGCAGTAGGAGCAGCCCCTGTCGCAGCCCTCTGCGATTTTCAAATAAGCATAGGCAGTATCAGAAAGCCGGTGGCTTCCAGCAGTATTTGCTGTTGCCGGCAGCAGACTGCTGCAGTATTCGACAATCTTCTCATCATCATCCACTCCATAAACAGCATCAATCTCAGGGATTTCCTTCTGCAGTTCATTGCCGAACCTTTTGGCAAGGCATCCGAAGACTACAAGCTTTTTTCCACCTGAACCTTTGCAGTGAGCCAGCCGCAGGATTTCCTCAACTGATTCCTTCTTTGCAGCATCAATAAACCCGCAGGTATTGATCAGGACAATACCTGCCTCATCCGGATCTTCAGAAAAAGAAAGTCCTTTTGCCGCGAGTTTTTTTACAAGAGTTTCAGAGTCAACCAGATTTTTGGGACACCCGAGGCTCACGAGAGAGAACTTATTCATGTCTTTTCCTGACAGCCCTGAAAATCAAAAAATAGCTAAGCAGCGCGGAGATGGTCCCCACAACCGTAGAGCCCAGTATGAAGGGCATAAGCAGCGGCCTGAAGGTCCCCATCAGCTCTTTTATGGATATATGAGCCCAGTCAATATCAGCAAGGCTGTTATCAAGTCCGAGGAGCTTTGCGCCAAGCCAGGTGCAGAAGGTGTAGATCGGAACAATGGTCCACGGGTTGGTCACATAAACGCCTACAATTGTCACGATCCTGTTCAGCCTGCATACCCAGGAAACAGCCAGACCGAGCACAGTGTGAAAGCCCAGAAGCGGGGACATACCTATGAAAACACCAACAGAAAACGCCAGCGCTGTTTTGTGAGGAGTCTCACTTATGCTGAGTATATATCTTAACTTTTCCTTAAGGCGAGAAATGCTGGTACCCCCGTGCGGGCATTCTTATTTTCCTGCCGCGCTTATCAACAACTGCAACGCCTGATGCAGTGATCTCTCCTATACAGCATGCACGTATTCCTTCATTTAGGGGAGCAGTAAAAAGAAGTTCATAATCTTCGCCGCCGCTTAATGCAAAATCAAGCGCAGGTCGACCAATATAGCCGGCTGCTGCTTTAAGCTCATCTGAAACAGGGATATCAGCGGAACGGACCAGTGCCCCAACGCCGCTCTCACTGCAAAGTCTGGACAGATCGATGAGCAGGCCGTCACTGACATCTATCATGGCAGTTGCCTTTTCCGAGAACCGCGAGGGGTTCCTGGCAATCGGCATAACGTGCCTTCTGGCCAGCGCCGATACAATATCCCCTGAAAGAGGCAGCCCTCCTGGGACAGCCCCGTCGAAATCCACAGGCCTTTTAATTGCTCTGAGCAGTTCAAGACCGCAGGCAGAATCTCCAAGAGGGCCGGTCACATAAATCCCATCTCCGATTCGCGCCCCGCTTCGCTTAAGCACTTTTGCAGCCGATCCGACAGCCGTAACCGCAAGCATTATTTTGTCGGAAGAAGACATATCACCTCCGATAAGAGCGATATGATACTGTTTCAGAGCAGCGCTTATACCATCGAAAAAACCGTCAAAAAACCTCGTGGTATGGTCCCTGCGGGCTGAGAAATTAAGAAGCACATATAAGGGGGTCCCACCCATGGCGTATATATCGCTTATGTTGACCGAAATCAGCTTAAAGCCCAGCTGAAAAGGGGTAATCCATGATAAATCGAAATGGACCCCTTCTACCATCATGTCTGTTGAAAGCAGAAGATCCGAATTCGGTCTTATGACCGCGGCATCATCGCCGATACCCAGAAGAAGGCCTCTGGATCTCTTAGTAAACCGCTTCCTGAGAACAGACAAAAGTGAAAGTTCGCCGATCTGAGAAAGCTTCATGCAGTTGCGCGCTTCAGGAAGACTTTTTTTTAGCTGTCTTGAGTGCTGCCTTCAGCACCTGGTCCATGGTATCGGCAAAAATAAATTCCATATCATCCTTGATATATTTGGGGATATCTTCCAGGTCCTTTTTGTTTCGCTTGGGCAGAATTATCTTTCTGATCCCCATGCGCTTTGCACCGAGGGTTTTTTCTTTCAGACCGCCTATGGGAAGCACCCTTCCCCTGAGAGTAACCTCGCCTGTCATGGCAATATTCTTATTTACCGGCTGGCCGGTAAAAGCAGATGCAATTGCTGTAGCAATCGTTATTCCGGCAGAAGGGCCGTCCTTGGGTATTGCGCCTGCGGGCACATGTATATGTATATCGGTTTTTGAAAATATGTCCTCCTTAATGCCGAGGGACCTGGCCTTTGACCTTACATAACTTAGCGCGGCCTGGGCAGATTCCTTCATTACATCACCAAGCTGTCCGGTGAGCGTAAGGTTACCTCTGCCCTTCATGGTTGTTGCCTCGATATAGATAATGTCGCCGCCCGCTTCTGTCCATGCAAGGCCGGTTGAAACCCCTACCTCGTCATGGGCCATTTCCTCTTCAGGCAGGAACTTCGGCACACCGAGAAAGCCCTGCAGATTTTTTTCTATAACAGTAAACTTTTTCCCTGTCCCTTCCGCAATCCTTTTGGCAATCTTTCTGCAGAGATTGGCGATCTCCCTCTCCAGATTGCGTACGCCTGCTTCGCGGGTATACTGTGAAATAAGCAGGGTAAGCGCCTCATCCGTTATCGTCATTATCTTCGTAGTGAGGCCATTTTCTTCAAGTTGCTTCGGAAGCAGATATTTCCTGGCTATGCCGAGTTTTTCCTCGGTCGTGTAGCCGGACAGATAGATTATCTCCATCCTGTCCCTGAGAGGACCGGGAATGGTATCGGCAAGGTTGCCGGTGGTAATAAACATAACGTTCGTCAGATCAAAAGGCACAGACAGATAATGGTCAGCAAAGGCAAAGTTCTGCTCAGGGTCAAGCACCTCAAGCAGGGCTGAAGAGGGGTCTCCCCTGTAGTCCATACCTATTTTGTCTATCTCATCAAGCATAAAGACAGGGTTATTACTCCCTGCCTGTTTCATGCCCAGGATGATCCTGCCGGGCAACGCACCTACATAGGTCCGCCTGTGGCCGCGAATTTCAGCCTCGTCACGCACACCACCAAGAGACATGCGTATAAATTCCCTGCCGAGGGCCCTGGCAATGGAGCGCCCTAAAGAGGTTTTCCCTACACCTGGGGGCCCGATAAAACAAAGGATCGGACCCTTCATCTTCTCCTTGAGCTTCCGCACGCTGAGGTATTCAAGTATCCGTTCCTTTACCTTTTCAAGATCATAATGATCGTCATTAAGGACTTTTGTTGCAGCCTTGATGTCAAGATTGTCCTTGGTGCTCTTTGACCAGGGAAGTTCGACAAGCCAGTCAAGATATGTCCTTATGGTTGCGGCCTCAGCGCTGTCAGGATGCATCTTTTCCAGTCTTTTAAGCTGTTTTTCCGCCTCTTTAAGCACTTTCTCCGGCATCTTTGCATCTTCTATCTTCTTCCTGAACTCCCTTATCTCCTCAGCCCTTTCGTCAATATCACCAAGCTCCTTTTGTATAGCCTTGAGCTGCTCCCTGAGAAAATATTCGCGTTGCGTTTTGTCTATTTCCCCCCGGGCTTCGGACTGGATCTTCTGCTGAACAATCAGAAGTTCTATCTCCCTGCTCAGGATATCGCTGACCCGCTTCAGTTTAATGATCGGATCAGTGATCTCAAGTATCTCCTGTGCCTGCTCCGTCTTAAGCCCCAGATGCGAAGCAACGAGATCGGCAAGTCTTCCCGGATCATCGAGGTTCTCTATAACGATCATGATGTCAGGCAAAATAGTTTTTCCAAAGGAAACAGCTTTATCCAGCTGCTCTTTGACCGTCCTGATCTGGGCCTCTTCCTCTATGGAAAGCAAAAGGGGCTTGGTCTCCTCGATCTTTTCGATCTCTGCTTCCATGTACGGTGTTGCACGGACAAGTTTCTTTACCTTTGCTTTTGCAATACCCTGCACCAATATCTTCACCCTGCCGTCAGGCAGCTTAAGCATTCTCATGATCATTCCTACGGTGCCGATCGCGTACAGGTCTGTTGAGGCAGGGTTCTCGATGCTCATATCTTTTTGAGAAAGCAGAAGGATCATTCTGTTTTCCGAAAGCGCCTGTTCAATGCCTTTTATCGAAACTTCTCTGCCTACAAAAAGTGGAATAATCATGTAGGGAAAAACAACAATGTCACGAACAGGCAATACAGGTATGATATTGGGTATCCTTGTCTCTTTATCGTTGTCTTTTTCTTTTTCTTTTTCAGCCATTCCTTCTCCTTAAACGCGCTTATGAATATTATTTTTCAGTTTTACAGCAGTTTCAAGCAGATATTCTCCAAAAGCCCCCGAAAGTTCGCGGTTTTTGAGAGCGAAATCCACAGTTGCCTTAAGGTAGCCCAACTTGTCGCCTGCATCATATCGCTTGCCGGTAAAGAGAAATCCGTAAACCGGCCTCTTCTGAAGCAACTCATTTATTGCGTCAGTCAACTGTATTTCGCCGCCTTTGCCTGGTTTTGCCTTTTCCAGAACATCAAAGATGTCAGGCGTCAATATATATCGTCCGATAATGGCAAGACTGGATGGGGCTTTCTCAGGGGCGGGTTTTTCAACAAGGCCGTTGATTCTGTAAACATTCTCAGATTCCTTGACCCCGCTGATCACGCCGTACCTGGAGACCTCTTTTTTCGGCACCCTTTCCAGCGCGAGAATAGGGCTTTTTAATCTCCGGTATAAGCGTATCATGTCAAGCAGCAGCGTCTCTTCAGGTGGTATTATGTCATCGCTCAATATAACGGCAACTGGTTCATCCTTTACAAAAGGTTTTGCGCAAAGAATCGCATGGCCGAGGCCGAGGGCATAGCCCTGTCTGATATATGCAAGATTAATATGGTTCAGCCTGTTGATTTCTTCAAGTAGTTTGTCCTTGCCGCTCTTCTTCAACTTGTCTTCAAGCTCAAAGGCATAGTCGAAATGGTCTTCGATACTGTGTTTATGTTTCCCGGTTATTATCAGGAATTCGGAAATATCGCAGGAAAGCGCCTCTTCAACGCCATATTGAATCATCGGCTTATCGACAATGGGCAGCATCTCCTTGGGCGATGCCTTTGTTGCAGGAAGAAACCGCGTTCCCAGACCCGCAGCCGGGAATATCACCTTTTTTACGTCACTGAACATATTCTAACCTCTGTCTAAATTTTTCTAATTATACCACAGATCCGGTGAAAAGCCTGAGCCAGTGAAGATGTAATGAAAAGGCTGGTACCGAAGACCGGACTCGAACCGGTACGCCCTTGCGAGCGAGGGATTTTAAGTCCCTTGCGTCTGCCAATTCCGCCACTCCGGCAAATACATAAAACCGGGGTTAATTTATCACAATTTCCCGGAGAGAGTCAAAACCATGAAGGAATAATTTAAGAACTTGATAAGTTAAGCCGATTGATATATATCATTACTCAGACCGCATTAATAGATTTTAATAAAACAACGAAAGGTTTTTAATTTCTTGAGAATTATTGACCGGGCGCTTAAGAAGCTCATGACAGTGAAACTGTATTGGCTCATCGGGCTGTCCGTTGTCTTATCGGAAATCCTCACCGGAATCATTGTAAGTATAATGAGTGTTTTATTCCACGGGAGGGTTACTCATGATTTAATAATTACCGGTATTGTCACTGCCTTCATAGTTTCTTTAATCATCGTATCTTCTATTGCCTATTTTATAAAACAATTACAACTATCTGATGAGGCGTTGCGAAAGAGCGAGGAGCTGCTCAGTGAAGCTCAACGTATTGCCCATATCGGCAGTTGGACTTACGATCTTGCGGGCCATTTAACATGGTCAGATGAGACATACCGGATTTATGGAGTCTCACCAGGCGTTTTTACGCTGAATGCCGAAGCCTTTATCAACCTTATACATCCGGATGACCGGCCTGCGATGCAGGCATGGATAACAGCCTGCGTTGCAGGAGAAAAACCCGGGGAGCATGAGTTTCGCGCTATTTTGCCTGACGGCGCCGTCCGTTGGATCAGGGGCCGTGGCGAACTGAAATATGAGGCTGAGAACAGGCCGGTCTATCTGACAGGCACTGCTCAGGACATCACAGAACGCAAGAAATTTGAAAAGGATTTATTCCAGTCAAAGCAGGACTGGGAGGACATCTTCAACAGCATAACCGACATGGTTACCGTCCATGATACAGGCTATAACATCATACATGCCAACAAGGCGGCTGAAAAGATTCTCGGGCTGCCTTTGATAACAGAACTTAAAGACAATAAATGTTTTAAGTTTTACCACGGCACAAACCATCCTCCTGAAGGCTGTCCGAGCTGCGATTGT
Source organism: Thermodesulfovibrionales bacterium (assembly GCA_020056455.1). Lineage (GTDB taxonomy): Bacteria > Nitrospirota > Thermodesulfovibrionia > Thermodesulfovibrionales > UBA6898 > UBA6898. The sequence continues at coordinate 3,795 of JAGVHR010000088.1, read as the reverse complement.
TTAAAGACAGGGTTGGCTGCAACCTTTGAGGTTTTTGAACATCATCTTGATAAGTTCATTGAAATCAGGGCGATACCGAGATTCGACAGCGAGAACCGCATGATTGGCCTGATCCATATAGTCAGAGATATTACCGAACGCAGGAAGTCAGAGGAGCAGATGCAGCGTCTTGAGGACCAACTTCGTCAATCACAAAAGATGGAGGCAATAGGACAACTTGCAGGCGGTATTGCCCATGACTTCAATAATATTCTTACCGCTATAATCGGATACTCAAGCCTTTTAAAGATGAAGATGAATGATAACGACCCTCTGATCAATAACATTGACCAGATACTTGCATCGTCCGAGAGGGCCGCAAATCTGACACAGAGTCTTCTTGCCTTCAGTAGAAAGCAGGTTACAAATCCTCAGCCTGCAGATTTAAGCGGAATAATCAACAAGGTTGAAAATCTTTTAAAGAGGATTATCGGAGAGGATGTAGAGCTTAAGATAATTCTCGCTGATGCACCATTAACCACGATGGCTGACTCAGGGCAGATACAACAGGTTCTTATGAATCTCTCGACAAACGCGAGGGACGCAATGCCAAAAGGCGGCGCTCTTACAATAAGCACAGAAGCCATAGATGCTGATGAAGGCTTCATAAAATCACACGGCTTCGGAGAACCAGGCTCATACGCTCTTATTGAGATATCCGACACTGGAGCCGGTATGGATGAAAAGACAAGGGATAGGATTTTTGAGCCTTTCTTTACAACAAAGGAAGCCGGCAAAGGCACAGGCCTCGGGCTGACAATGGTTTACGGAATTGTCAAACAACATAACGGATATATCAATGTATACAGTGAACAGGGACATGGCACCACCTTTAAAATATATCTGCCTTTGATCAGCGCGGCTGCGCATAAGGAGAGCAAAAAAGAGGAGGCCGCTGTTTTTTTCGGAAGCGGCGAGACCATACTTTTGGCTGAGGACGATGATGATGTCAGGATATTCACAAAGGCCTTATTGGAGGAAGCAGGATATGAGGTTATTGTGGCTTCAAACGGCCAGGATGCAGTAAGACTATTCAGAGAGAATGAGCATAAGATTGACCTTCTTCTGTTTGATGTGATTATGCCGTTACTAAGCGGCAAAGACGCATATACAAGAATTAAACGCATAAGGTCTGACATAAAGGTCCTTTTTACAAGCGGTTATCCTGCTGATTTTATACGAGCGCACGAAATAACCGGGGACAAACTAAACTATATTGCAAAACCTGCTCTGCCAGGCGAACTCCTGAAAATAGTCAGGGAGATACTGAAAACAGACTGAAGGCTAAACTTCCCCCCTCTGATTGCTGTCCGGTTTCACAGGGCCTGGTCTTTTGCAGGAATCTCCATAAGCTAAGGCTCTCAAGCTGCAAAGGCCTTGGCTTTTTTTATTGGTAACAGCAGGTTGTTTTTGATATAGTTTCTACGAAGTCATTATTTATGGGAGGATATATGGTTACAATTTTAGGCCTGGCCCTTGCGATGTTTCTTGGTGTCACTGTATTGGCTGTTGTTGCTGCGATAATTATCTACAACAGACTCGTCCGTCTCAGAACAACTGTAAAATCATCCTGGTCCGATATTGATGTGCATCTGAAGAAGCGGTATGACCTGGTACTTAATCTCGTTGAAACAGTCAAGGGTTACGCCGCTCATGAAAAAGGGGTGTTTGAAAATGTCACACTGGCCCGTTCTACAGCCATGAAGGCCAACAGCCTGGCAGACAAGGCAAAGGCGGAAAACATGTTCTCTGAAACCCTGAAGAGCCTCTTTGCAGTTGCAGAGGCCTATCCGCAGCTCAGGGCGAATGAAAACTTCATGCATCTCCAGCAGCAGCTAAAAGAGCTGGAGGACAACATCGAATATGCCCGCCGCTATTTTAATGCAGGTGTCCGTGACTTTAACATTGCAACAGAGACTTTCCCGTCAAACATTGTGGCCGGTATGTTCAAGTTTACCTCTTCGGAATTCTTCGGACTTGAAGAGGCCTCAGTGGAAAGAAAACCGGTTAAAGTAAGTTTTTCTTAGAAGTTTACCCTATTGTTGCAATCGGGGCCGACAATCCTCAAATTCTTTCAAGGCAATATGATTTATTCAGGGGCCTGAGCATGGCAATCATGACTTCATCTACAGTTGTATCCTGATATTGGCTTCAAATGCAGCCGCAAGGGCCTTCAAGGTATTGCTGCGAAAGGCTTTTCGGCCTGACGACTCCCGAATGCTGTATGGTTTTTATGCAACTGCAAGGTCTATGGTAAAGACAGATGGCGGTATTTTACAGTCCCGCCATCCTCATAGCTTCGAGCCTTGCAATTCTTTCTTCCACGGGCGGGTGAGTGCTGAAAAGACGCAGCATCGATCCGCCTGAAAGCGGATTAACGATCATCATATGAGAAGTGGCAGGTGTTGCGTGCATAGGTATGGCCCGGGCGCCTGAGTGAAGCTTTCCAAGGGCATGAGCAAGGGCCATGGGATTGCCATGGAGCCTGGCTCCTCCGGCATCAGCGGCATATTCCCTTGATCTCGAAATCGCCATCTGTATCAGCATGGCCGCAATGGGAGCGACGATCATCATGATGATTGCAGCAACAGGGTTGCCGCCTTCATCGTCATCGCTCCTGCCCCCGAAAAACAGCGCCATATGCCCCAGATAACTGATCGCGCCGGCGAGAGTGGCCGCTATCGTGCCTATAAGGATATCACGGTGCTTCACATGCGCCAGTTCATGGGCCATTACACCGGCAAGCTCATCTTCAGACAGAATCTTCATGATTCCGGCAGTTGCAGCAACCGCAGCATGCTTAGGGTTTCTGCCTGTAGCAAATGCGTTTGGAGATTCATCAGGAATCATATAGACCTTTGGCATGGGCATCCCGTCTTTTTGAGAAAGATTTCTGACAATTCTGTACAGCACAGGGGCATCTGCCTCGGTGACTTCCTGCGCTCTGTACATTCTCAAAACTATCGTGTCGCTGAAAAAATACGAGATAAAGTTCATGGCAAAAGCCATGATCAGAGCATAAGTCATTCCTGACTTGCCGCCCAGTGCCCCGCCTCCCATAACCAATAGCAAAGTCAGAAGCAGCATCAGCGCTGCTGTTTTCATCATATTCATTGTCACAACCTCCGTATTGACTGGTTTCTAAAAACTCTGCCCCGGACACCACTTTCACCCCTCATTGTTATTCTAATCAATATATTAAATAGCGGTCAATGCAGCCGGATGAGACAGGGGCATGCAATGTTTTAGAAAGCAACTGTCAGCAAGGAAATATCCGGGAAGGAAGCTTCAGTTATACTGACCACGCCTAAGAGACACACCTGGGTTATCTCCCAGGCGCGGTCAGATGCTTTTGATTATCAGGAGATCACAATCGGAATCCTGGCAGTAAAACGTTTTTCAAAGCGCCTCAGAGTGTCAATAAATTCCACAGTGGCAAAAGCGTTGACCGGAGTAGCTGATCTGATCATGCAATCAAAGCGCCTGGCCACACTCCACTCTATGGTCGTACCGGCAGGCACCAGAACAGGGGCATTGTACGCGCCAAAAGGAGGCACTCCAAGGGCCCGGCCATCCCAGGCAATGATCACTATATCCACAGGAAAGGTCACTCTTACGTTATTGTACGCAGCACAGAGGACCCTGAGCAGGATGTTGCGGTTCACCCTGGCATTGATCGAGACCTGGACTCCACGTACTCCGCTCATCAGCTCTGGAGGTATCACAATGCCTGAGGGAATGTCCCCTGTCTCAAAC
>JAGVHR010000002.1 GCA_020056455.1 Thermodesulfovibrionales bacterium | reverse complement strand
GGTCGGCGAATGCATCGCTGGAAGCAGACCCATAACGCGCTTAAGGTCAGACTGCCGCACATTCATCTTCATGCCCACCTTTTCTTCTGCTGCAAGCGCTCCCCTGAGGAGCATGACAAGGCCCTCCATCTTCTGCTGCTTCCAGGTGTTCTGCCAGGCCTTTCTGTTGGAGATAAAGCGGGTGCTTGACTGAAGGATGGTCTCAACAATCCTGAGGTTATTGGCGCGGAGGGACGAACCCGTTTCAGTAAGCTCTACAATGGCATCAGCAAGATGAGGGGGCTTGACTTCAGTAGCTCCCCATGAAAAATCCACGTCTGCTTTGATCTTGTTCGCTTTCAGATATCGTTTTGTGAACCCCACTAGTTCAGTTGCTATTCTCTTGCCGTTGAGGTCCCTGATGGTCTTGATTTTTGAATCATTCGGCACCGCGATGACCCACCGCACCGGACGAAGCCCCTCTTTTGCATAGTTCAATTCCGCAACCTGCTTTACATCGGCGTTCTGCTCCATGATCCAGTCATAGCCTGTAAGCCCGCAGTCCAGTATGCCGTTTTCAACATATCTGGCCATTTCCTGTGCCCTGATGAGCATCGACTCGATCTCCACATCATCAAATACCGGGTAATACGAGCGCCCTGATACCGAAACGTGGTATCCTGCCTTTCTGAAGAGCTTTAAGGTCGATTCCTGCAGGCTTCCTTTCGGCAGACCAAGCCGCAGAATCTTTTTTTTATTTTCCATATTTTGTTCCTTCCTGAATATTATGAGCGTTTTCTTTTCGCAAGGGTTTCTCGTCTCACCCGGATGGTATTGCCATGGGCCTCGAGCCCCTCGATATCTGCAACGGTTTCAACAACAGCAGAGAGCCGGAGAAAACCTTCACTGGTAAAGCCCAGAATACTTGAGCGTTTATAGAAGTCATATACCCCAAGGGGCGAGGAATACCGAGCTGTGCCGCCGGTAGGGAGCGTGTGGTTCGGACCGGCAGAATAGTCGCCGAGCGCCTCAGGACTCCAGGGGCCAAGAAATATGGCGCCAGCGTTTTCTATCAGGGGCACTATATCGATCGGCTTATTTGTCATTATTTCAAGGTGCTCGGGCGCTATTTCATTTGAAAGATCAACTGCTTCCCGAATACTGCCGGCAACAATAATTGCCCCGTAATTATCAAGAGAAGCCCTGGCTATCTTTTTCCTCTTCAGCTGATCAACCTGAATACCGATCTCTTTGGATACAGCTTCGGCAAGCATCAAGGAATCCGTTATGAGAATTGCAGAGGCAAGCTCGTCATGTTCCGCCTGACTCAGCATATCAGCTGTGACAAAAGACGCGGGCGCCGAGCTGTCAGCCAGGATGAGGATTTCGCTCGGTCCTGCAACCATGTCTATGTCCACAACTCCAAATACCAACTTCTTGGCAGTCGCCACGTAGATATTACCAGGCCCTACGATCTTATCCACCTTTCTAATACTTTTCGTGCCGTATGCCATGGCAGCCACTGCCTGGGCCCCGCCTATCCTGTAGACCTCTTTCACGCCGAGCATCTCTATTGCTGCCATGACATAGGGGTTAAGATACCCCTCAGGAGCAGGGACACAGAGAGCTATCTCTTCAACGCCCGCAACCTGGGCAGGAATGACATTCATAAGGACCGTCGAGGGGTATGCAGCCTTACCTCCCGGGATGTATGCGCCAATCCTCTTCAGAGGACGGATTGCCTGACCGAGAATAGTGTCGCCCTCGGTAAAAGACCAGGACTGTTCCTTTTGCATCTCGTGGAACTTCCTGATGCGTCTGGCGGAGATCTCAAAGGCCTTGACGATCTTCGGATCCGCTTTCCGGGCCCCTCTGGTTACCTCAGACGCGCTTACCCGAAGTTTTGAGGCCTTTCGATCGTCGAATCTGCGGGTATATTTAAGAACAGCCTTGTCACCGTCGTTCCTGACGTCAACAAGGATACTCTCCACTGCGCTGATCACGGAACTGCCGGCAACAGCATTGCGTGTCTGCAGTTTCTTGAGGAATGCGGACAGCTCTCCCGGTTTCTTAATTATTTTCATAGTGATTAATTCTATCGTGCAGGCCCCAAATATTCAAGGGAAACACCAACCCCGCCGGAACGACAATACTGAATATTTTCACCTGCCTCTTCTACTTCCCCAGACTTAGAGCCTGGCCAAGCGCAGGGATAAAATCTTTTTTCCTGGACATGACGCGCGGCAAAATGCAGGCGCTGTTTTCCACCTTGACCGTGAAGGCCTTCTCAACGATCCATGCTTCTCCTTTGATAAGGACCCTCTCATAGGAAGCCAGAAGGGGGTTTGTTATGAGAAGCACTGTAAGATCATAGCCGTTTGCGACCCTTATATGCTCCAATTCGTCAAGCAGTTTTTGTTCTATCCAGTCGATTTCCTCGCAGTCCAGCACCATCATCTGGCTGACCCCAAGCTTTTTCCCGCTGATCAGAAACTCCTTAAAGTCAGCTCCTATAAGTTCTGCTGCGGTCTTGTTCTGAATGTTGATGCTTGCATGGAGGAGCTCCTTGCCGTACTTCTCAAGAGAAACCCCGGCCACCTCAGCGAGTCTCACGGCTGTCAGGCGATCACGCTCAGTAGTCGTCGACAAAGTGAGCAGAAGAGTGTCGGAAAGCACTCCTGAAAGAAGGACCCCGGCAAGCTCTGCAGGGATATTGATCTGGTGGAGAAACATCATGCCAGCCACAACCGTGCAGGTGCTGCCTATCGGGTCATTGTATACATAGATCGGAGCCACAGTCGAAATATCTCCCACGCGATGGTGATCGATAATCTCAAGGATCTCCGCTTCCTCGATGTTGTCAACAGCCTGAGAGACCTCATTATGGTCAACAAGGATTGTCATTTTCCTGACCGGCTGGAGAAGGTCGGTCCGCGTAATAAATCCGATAAGCCGGTTATCACTGTCAGCTACTACTGCTGACCGGTATTCAGATTCCAGTATCTTCTTTTTCAATTCCGCTATGGGGGTAAGAAGACCTACCGATGAGATATTCGAACTCATGATCGAAGCAACCGGCTCTGACAAAGTCATAATCTGGACAGTTGCAAAAGAATGATGAGGAGAGGAGATGAGAAGTGTGCCGTAATGCTCCGCAGCTGCGATAACATCACTGCTGACGGGCAAACTGTCTGTCACGATCAGAGCAGAACAGCCGGCGCGGATCAGATCGAGCTGAATGTCATACTGATCGCCGATTATTATCACGTCTCCGGAACGCACCCTATTTAGGATCGTGCCTTTCTGCATGGAAGCGGTAAGAACATTCCCTGCCAGATGCTCTTTTTTTTGCGAGTTGCTGATAACACGGCCGCCGAGGGTACTGATCAGGATATCCACACTGATAGGCGCCTCCCTGAGATCGCTGAATCCTACACTGTCCATATAATGCCTTGCTATGTCCTTAAGGCCCACAATGCCTGTTACCCTGCCACTGTCATCCACGACCGGAAGCGAGCGTATCCCCGATTCCCGCATGAGCAGTGAAAGCGCCTGTATGGATTCGCGTTCATGGATGGCCACAGGCTTTTTGATCGACAGATCGCTGACAGTCGCAGCAAGACTTTCCATTACTATCGGCGCCGGGACCCCGAACCGTTCAAGAACAAACCTTGTTTCTTCATTGGTCCTGCCTGTGCGGGCAGGGGTAAAGAGAAAGCGTTTGTCCGTAATATTTTTAAAATACGAGTATCCGATGGCCGAGCAGACAGAGTCAGTGTCCGGATTCCGGTGGCCTATGACATAAACGATTTTTGTGTTCTGTAGCGCCATAATGTTTTCAGCCCTTCTGCCCCTTCATTGCGAGAAAATTACTTATGGAGCGGTCATAGGTGCGTTCAAACTCCTCATTGAAATAACATGCCGGAAGCTCGTTGCTTTTCCTGTGATAGTGCACGCATTCGCAGCATTGGTGCTTCCTCGGACACGGCTCGTACGAGCAATTGCAGCGGCTTTTATTCTTTTCAGTACTGCACTTCATGGTTCCCCCTGGTATATGCCCTGAGATCTGACTACTTCCCAATGCAGAAGCTGCTGAATATCCTGTCCAGGATATCATCAGTTGTAATGGCTCCGGTTATCTCGCCGATCCTGTTCAACGCATCCCTCATCTCAATAGAGAAAAGCTCAAGCTGCCCATTCCCTGAAAACAGGCCGGCAGCCCTTCTCAATGATTCAGAGGCCATGTCAAGAGCTGTCTTATGCCGGAGGTTCGTCACAACCACACCCTCGCGCTCCTCTTTCCAGTCACAGAGGGCAGATTCGAATATAGCGTTCTTCAGCTCTTCGATCCCCTGTCCTGTCACAGTTGAGATACGCAGATATTGTCTGCCTTCCGCTGTAATATTTTCAAGTGCAAGTTTGCCGGGCAGGTCTGCCTTGTTGATGATCAGCGCTGCCGGCTTGCCTCTGACAAGACCAAGAAGAGCAGTGTCTTCCTGCCCGAGGGGCTCGCTCCCGTCAAAAAGGGCAAGGACATAATCTGCATGATTAATGGCCTGAATACTTCTCCTGATGCCCTCCTGCTCAATAATCTCATCTGAGGCGCGTATACCTGCCGTATCCATGATCCGGACAGGCAGGCCCCTGATGTTCAGATAGTCTTCAATGAGGTCCCGGGTAGTCCCGGGAAGGGCTGTCACTATCGCCCGGTCTTTCTGAAGGAGCACGTTCAGCAGCGATGATTTGCCGACATTCGGCCTTCCAATGATGGCTACTAAAAGACCTTCTCTGAAAAAACGCGCATCATTGAATGTGTTCGACAACCTTTTGATGTCCATTTGTGCTGCCTCAAGCTTCTTCCTGATCTCTTCTTTTGAAGCTATTTCTATTTCGTCCTCAGGGAAGTCGAGACATGCCTCAACAAAAGCGCTGATCTCAATCAGCTTTTCGCGTATAGCTGAAAGCCTTTCAGTCAGACCGCCCCCAAGCTGTTCACAGGCGATCCGCAGGCCTTCTTCCGTCCTTGAGTTGATAATGTCAAGCACTGCCTCCGCCTCAGCAAGGTTTATCCTGCCGTTAAGAAACGCCCGCTTTGTAAATTCGCCGGGCTCTGCAAGCCTGGCGCCCTTTGCAAGCACAAGTTCAAGAATTTTTCTGACGGAAAGCATGCCCCCGTGGCAGTTGATCTCAACGACATCCTCGCGAGTATAAGAATTCGGAGCCCTCATCACCGTCAGGAGCACCTCATCTATTGTCCTTGCATCTACAGGGTCTGCTATATGCCCGTAAAGCACTCTATGCGTTGAAACTGCTGACTGGCCATCTGCCTTCCCTGAACGGAAGACGCTGTGCGCCAGGGTTATGGCTTCAGGACCGCTCAGTCGAACAATTCCTATGCCTCCCTGGCCTATGGGAGTGGATATGGCTGCTATTGTATCGTCGATATAATTCATGGCGCTATAGGTCTGGAAGTAAAACAGCAGTTTACCATATTATTGCATTCGGGAAAGACATTCCTCAAATGCCGATATTTCTTTGCAACCAGGGTTTATATTGTCGGGATAAAAGGGCCGGCAGCCAATGGTCTTTAAAAACCTATTTACCAGGGACTTGTTCTTTTGCTACGCTTCTGTTGACGAAATACTGCTGGGTTATGCCGAGGATGTTATTCACCAGCCAGTAGAGCACCAGCCCTGAAGCAAAGTTGAGGAACATGAAGGTGAAAATTACCGGCATGAGAAGCATCATCTTTGCCTGGGTAGGGTCCATGCTCGAGGGTGTCATCTTCTGCTGAATGAACATCGTGGCTCCCATCACAATCGGCAATGGACCGAGCGCGAACCCGCCGATAAGCGGCAACGCTGCAGGGATATGACCGAAGAGGGTGTCAGGAGCTGAAAGATCAGTGATATAAGAGATAAAAGGAGCGCCCCTCAGTTCGATTGAGATAAGAAGCACTTTGTAAAGCGCAAAAAAGACCGGAATCTGAAGCAACATCGGCAGGCATCCGCCAAAAGGGCTCACCTTATGCCGCTTGTAGAGTTCCATCATCTCCTTCTGCATCCTCTGGGGATCGCTCTTGAACTTCTCCTTGATCTCGTTCATCCTCGGCTGGATCTCCTGGAGCTTCTTCATTGACTTCTGGCTCTTGTTCAGAAGAGGGATAAACGGGATTCTGGTGACAACCGTTATAAGGATTATCGCCCATCCGTAATTGCCGAAGAAACTGTAAAAAAACTT
>JAGVHR010000051.1 GCA_020056455.1 Thermodesulfovibrionales bacterium | reverse complement strand
TCGGTTGGAACACCGAAGGCAACAACAACACGGCCAGCGGAATGGATGCGCTCTATTCCAACACCACTGGCTACTACAACACAGCCAGCGGAGTAGGTGCGCTCTCTTACAACACTACAGGCTACTCCAACACAGCCATGGGCAATTCTGCTGGTGTATCATCCGGCAATCTTAGTAATGCAACTGCAATAGGATATAACGCTACAGTAGATGCCTCAAACCATATAAGAATAGGAAACATCTTGGTAACGCAGATAGGCGGGCAGGTGGCATGGTCCAACCTCTCGGACATGCGGGAGAAGGAAGATATTCAGGAGACAGGCTATGGTATTGACTTCATCAGATCTCTGAGGCCAGTGGAGTTCAGGATGAAGAACGGCAATGGCCGCCTTGACCTCGGGTTTATCGCGCAGGATGTCGAGGCGCTCCTGGGGGCGGAATATAATATTCTCGGCATCGGCGGGACGGAGGAGAGAAAGCTCTCCCTTCGTTATACCGATTTCATCGCGCCAATCGTCAAGGCCATGCAGGAGCAGCAGGATCAGATAGAGTCACAGCAGGCAGTTATCGAATCGCAGCAAACGGAGATAGAAACATTGAAGTCACGGCTCGAAAAAATAGAGACATTATTGTCGAGAGTCAATTAGGCATGCAATAACGAAGGAAAATATTATCAAAAAAAATTTATGCCCTTTTGGCCGGCTTCAAGGGCTGACCCCTTTTTCTTTTTTTTATGAGGGTTTACTTTCACCGAGGATATATATTAAAATTTACAATCTTTTTTCAGGAGGTGTATGTTTGGTTAAGATTCGGCTGACAAGATTAGGTTCGCATAAGAGACCTTTTTACAGGATGATTGTGACTGACTCAAGGACAAGAAGAGACGGCCCTTTCATCGAAATCCTTGGCACCTATGATCCTCTCAAAGAGCCTTCCGAGATCAAGATTGACGTCGAGAGGGCAAAGTTCTGGATTGGAAAAGGCGCACAACCTACAGATGTTGCGAAAAGACTGATTCAAAAAGCTGTAGCATAACTAAAATTATCAGCCTGGAGATCAAGCAGGATGAAAGAACTTGTTGAAGTTATGGCAAAAGCTCTGGTGGATAAGCCTGAAGATGTAGTTGTGAATGAAATTGACGGTGAAAAAACAACAGTATATGAATTGCGGGTTTCTCCAAGTGACCTCGGCAAGGTAATAGGCAAGCAGGGAAGAACAGCCAGATCCATGCGGACAATCCTGAGCGCCTCAGGAACAAAGATAGGCAAGCGCTGCGTTCTTGAGATTCTTGAATAGCCTGGCAGATCCTTCTTCAGAACGTATTGCAGTAGTGCAAATCATAAAAGAACTGGGCCTTAAGGGTGAGGTCAGGGCACTTCCCCTTTCAGACACGGCAATATCAGTCATCCCCCGAACAAAAGTCAGCCTCCGCATGCCCTCGGGAATATCGGAAACAAGAGATATAGTCTCTTTACGCGCAGCCGGGGAATTCATGATCATCGCCTTTTCCGGGATTTCGACAAGAGAAGCAGCTTCAACCCTCAGAAACGCCGTAATCGAAATCACGGCTTCTGATCTTCCCTCACTGCCTCCTGGTGAATACTATCACCACCAGATAATCGGTCTGTCAGTTTTAACTGTTCAGGGAGAAGAACTCGGAAGAATTGCAGAGATCTTCAGCACCGGCAGCAATGATGTTTATATCGTCAGGGGAAAGGGAAGGGAACATCTTATCCCGGCTATAAAAGACGTGATCAATAAAATTGATCTTGATACCCTTACGATGACCATACAGCCGATGAAAGGGCTGCTGGACTAAAAGCCCTGCACTACGTCAATGGTCCCGCATGACAAAAAAATATAGCATCATAACTATTTTCCCTGAGATTGTAAAAACATATCTCGGTTGCAGCATCCTGAAACGGGCCGTCGAAAGAGACATTATTCATGTTGACCTTCATGATCTCAGGGATTACACCACCGACAAGCACAGAATGGTCGATGATTATCCCTATGGCGGAGGACCAGGCATGGTCATGAAACCTGATCCTTTCTTCAGGATTATGGAAACTCACTGGCCGGACAGGAAAGATCGCCGGACAATCATGCTTTCTCCCAGAGGCAGGAGTTTTTCACAGGCTCTTGCTCAGGAGTTGGTCCACGAAGAAAGGGAACTGGTGTTTCTCTGCGGCAGATACGAGGCGATTGATGAGCGTGTGGCTGAGCATCTTGTTGATGATGAAATATCTATCGGGGACTATATATTGACTGGCGGAGAACTGCCTGCTTTGGTTATAATAGATGCCGTTTCCAGATTGATTCCCGGAGTACTCGGGGACAGTCGGTCTGCTGAAGATGAATCCTTCAGCAGGGGGTTGCTTGATTACCCGCATTATACGCGGCCTGAGATGTTCAGGGATATGGAAGTGCCCAGGGTCCTTTTGTCAGGCAATCATCGCGACATCAGGAGATGGAGGAATAAACAGTCGTTGAAGCTGACGTTGCAGAGACGTCCGGATCTTATAACGGCAGATAGTCTCTCTAAAGAGGAAATATTACTTTTGCAGGAAATAAAGGAGGAAACATCATGAACATGATCAACGCAATTGAAGAGGGTTTCAAGAGAGATCTCGGAGCCTTTAATGTCGGCGATACCGTCAAGGTCTATGTCAAGGTCGTGGAAGGCGACAAGGAGAGGATACAGCCTTTTCAGGGTGTGGTAATCGGGCAGAAGGGTGGCGGGACCCGTGCGAGCTTTACTGTAAGAAAAATCTCTTTCGGCGTGGGCGTTGAAAGGGTCTTCCCTGTATGTTCTCCAAACGTAGACAGGGTTGAAGTCATCAAGAGGGGACAGGTCAAAAGAGCAAAACTTTATTATCTCAGAAGCAAAAAGGGAAAGGCTGCGAAGATCAAGGAAAAAGAGTTCTCTGCCCGGTAACCCAGGAGCATGAGTATTTACCGGCATGATGAATCCTTCAGAGAAAATGGATTCTCAAAGCTTGCCGGTATTGATGAAGCAGGAAGGGGCCCGATCGCGGGCCCTGTTGTTGCAGCAGCGGTAATTCTACCGGAGGATCTGAGAATATACGGCCTCCGTGACTCAAAAAAGGTGCCGGAAAAGGAGCGGGCTTTTCTTTTCCGGGAGATTCTCGTTTCTGCGGCAGACATTGGAGTGGGCATTGTCGATAATCTTGAGATCGACAGGATTAATATCCTTCAGGCGACAAAAAAAGCCATGGGGATTGCGGTTGAAAACCTTGTAGTTTGCCCTGATGCACTTCTTATAGATGCCCTTACCCTTCCCGGCATACCCCTCAGGCAATTCCCTATAATCAAGGCCGATGCAAAGAGCGCTGCAGTTGCAGCCGCATCAATCATAGCCAAACATGTCAGAGATTCACTCATGGTCCATTATGACGGTCTATATCCACGGTATAATTTCAGAAGGCACAAGGGATACTGCACCAGAGAGCATATGGATAACGTTGCAGCCTTTGGACCCTGCCCTATCCACAGAAAATCCTTCCGGCAGGTAATGACGACTCAACTCCCTTTTTCATTGTTTTAATGCGTTTCCATATCATATAATTGTCCATGTCTTTTATAACCGACAGAGAACGTATTGACGAAGCGCTTGAACTGCTCTGGGTTATCAATGAAGATAATCACCATGAAATGGATTACTTCAGGATCAATTCGGATGATGCCGATATTAACGCGCTTGTCGATACCCTCCTTCATGAAGGTCTGGCCTCAATCTCCGGTTCTGAAATCAGACTCAGTGAAAAGGGGCTGAAATCAGCACGGGGACTGGTACGGAGGCAGCGCCTTGCCGAAAGACTCTTCACTGATGTCTTTGAAATGCCTGATGACGCTGTCCTGAGCGATGCCTGCAAGATGGAGCATATTCTGAGTGAAGAACTCACTGAAAGTGTATGCACATTTCTCGGTCATCCTCCCACCTGTCCTCATGGAAAACCGATACCTCGCGGGGAGTGCTGCAAGAAATTCAAGATTGAGGTCACACCTCTTGTCATGCGGCTTTCAGAACTTGCCGTGGGGGCCCAGGGACGAATCACCTTTATTGTCGCATCAGACCCGTCGAGAATCAACAAGCTCAACTCTCTTGGAATAGCTGCCGGAAGTATTGTCAGGCTTGTTCAAAAAACACCTTCCTTTGTCCTTTCCGTAGATGAGACGACTGTTGCAATAGATCCTGAAATTGCCAGGGAAATCTATGTCAGGAAAACTGCTCCCTGATTCCTTACCAGGGATCTCTGACATCTGACTTTCCTGTTTCGCAAGCTGAAAAAGCTTTTTATAAAGCCGTCATAATATGACAGACTTGTAAAAAGTCGAAACGGATACATGGTATCTGTTAATAATACTTAAACTTCATTGGAGAGGGTTATGAAAAAAGGGGTGTCAATATCTTTTATCTTTTGTCTTGCAGCGCTCTGTGCTGTGCTTGTTCTGGAGCGCAACTCTTCAGCTCAGCAGCAGGCTCAGGAATCCTGTATAACTGAAAAGTGTCATAGTAAAATCGGCAAAGAGAAGTTCGTTCATGGGCCTGCAGCGGTCGGAGACTGCCTTTCCTGCCACGAAAAAAAAGGAAAGCACAGTTTTGCGCCCATAAAAAATGTAGGCGAGCTATGCTACAAGTGTCATGACAAGGTCGACACAAAAAAAGGCGTACATAAACCTGTCAGGGACGGCAACTGCACAAAATGCCACGACGCGCATCAGTCCCCTTTTAAATTTCAGCTTCGCGCCAACGGCTCAGACCTCTGTTTCCTGTGCCATGACAAAAAACTCGCTGCAGGCAAATTTGTTCACGGCCCGGTTGCTGTAGGCGGCTGCTCCATGTGTCATAATCCGCACCAGTCAGACCATCCAAAGATGCTCAGCGCAATAGGAAATGACGTCTGTTTCCAATGTCACACAGACAAGGCAGAGGCTTTCAAGGGCAAGAAATTTGCCCATAGCCCGGTTAAAGACAGTTGCATTAACTGCCACAGCCCTCACTCAGGAGAATATAAATTCAATTTCAGCGCAGACGGCACGCAGGAGCTCTGTTTTACGTGCCATGTTGATAAGAAAGACTGGATAGCCAGTGTGAAGGTCAGGCATGGCGGGCTTGAAACAGAAAAAAAATGTCTTGCATGTCACGACCCCCATGTTTCGAACTTTGTCAAGCAGCTGGTTAGACAGCCGGTTGAGTCCTGCAACATGTGCCATGACAGGCAGCTTGACACCCAGGACGGCAAAATCGCCAATATGAAGGAGTATCTCTCGAAGAATAAAAATCAGCACGGCCCCATAGCACAGGGAGACTGCTCTTCATGTCATAACACCCATGGCTCCGACAACTTCAGGATCCTCAGGAAACCGATAGCCAAGGCCTTTTATGCGCCCTTTGATCCACGGAACTACGAGCTTTGCTTTAATTGCCATGAAAAGACCCTGGTCCTCGATCCGAAAACCACAACACTTACCGGGTTCAGAAACGGAGACCAGAATCTTCACTTCGTGCATGTAAATAAAACTCCCAAAGGCCGCACATGCAGGGCCTGCCATGATGCCCATGCGACCAACAACCCAAAACACATCAGGGATGCTGTCCCGTTTGGCGCCTGGGGACTACCGGTGGGATATGAGAAATCGCAAAATGGAGGCTCCTGCCTGCCCGGCTGCCACCAGAAATTCGGATACGACAGAACGACCTCGGTTAAAAACAGGTAGACAGTTGGAAACCATCGAAAAGACAAATGGGAAGACAAAGCGTTTGTTTGACTCTTTTCTCTGCATTTGTCTTTTGTTGATTTCCTTTTTCTCTGTTGACGCCCCGGCATTCGCAGCGCAGCAGGAGGGCAAAACCAGTGAGGCGCTTTTCAGGGAAGCCATAACTCTCATGGAAAATGGCAGCACTGACCGCGCAATTGAAGTGCTCAGGGAGTCTATCAGGATATCTCCGGACTATCCTGAGGCATACGATCGTCTCGGATATATGCTTCTCAAAAAGGGGCTGGCCGATGAGGCCCTGCAGGCCTTCAGTTCAGCCCTTGTCATAAACCCCAGACTTCGCACATCAAGGACCGGAATGGGCCTTGCGTATCTGAAAAAGGGGGATGCCGAAACTGCAGAAAAGACCCTTCAGGAGGCCTTGAAGCTGAACCCGTATCCGTCCATGACGCACTACGCTCTGGGTCTTGCATATGAAAAACAAGGGAACAGCGAAAAGGCTGCGCATCATTTCAAGGAGGGAATCAGGACTTATAAGGAGGGCAGGAAATGAGATATGCCTGCAAAATAGTTCTCCGGACAATTTTCTTTATTGTTACTGTCCTGCCTTCTCTGGCTTATGCCGTCGATGCCCATGCCATGCTCATGCTTGGAACCCAGGCTGCTGAATTTAACCTTGGAGATTTTGAGGGAAAGGAATACAGCCTGTCTCAATTCTCTCAGAAAAAAGCTGTGGTCCTCCTATTTTGGTCAACGTGGAGCGCGAATTCACAAAAGGCTTTAAAGAGATTTGAGGAATTTCACAGAAAATATCAGGACAAGGGCATTCAGATTATAGGCATTAATGCTGAAAACCAGACGATTTCCAAAGAGGACATGGAAAATGTCCGCAAGGTGCTGAAAGATATGGACATAACCTTTCCTGCAATTTTCGACAGGGAATTAAAAACATTCCACGATTACGGAATAATTGCCCTGCCCTCCACCGTAATTGCAGCTGAGGGCAAAATAGTCTATGAACTCCCGGGGTTTCCTCTTGTTGCAACTGAGGACATGTTCGACTTTCTCCGCACTCTGGCAGGAGAGGTTCTTATAAAAAAATCAGAGCCTGCCTACAAACCAAGACATGACGCCATCGCTGATGCCAACCTGGCAAGGGGATTTGTGAAAAAGAAGCGTTATGAAATGGCCTATCCGCTGTTTAATAAGGCAATAGAAAAGGACCCTGCATATGCGCTCCCTTATCTTGAACTTTCAAGGCTCTGCGAAACAGAGGGAAAACTCGCGGAAGCAGAAGATATCCTGAAAAAAGCGCTCTTGATAAATGCTGAAAATGTTGCGCTCCTGAGCGAGATGGGCCGCATCCTGTCAAAGGCCGGCCGGACAAAAGAGGCGATAGCCATTCTGGAAAAAGCGGTGTCTGTTAATTCATATACTCCTGCCCACTACTATTTCGCCTATGCCACGGCAAAGGATGGGCGGTTGAAAGACGCCCTCGCTGCTTTTGACAAGGCCATAGCTCTTAATCCCTTTGATCCGGAGATATACGCGCTCAGGGCCGAGATCCATAAGGAAAACAGGATGGCTGCAGAGGCTTCCTCTGATTACAGAAAATCTCTTGAATTGATCCTGAAAATAAGCAACTGACGCATACAGATATGCGCCATGCACGTCATAGGGAACTGAAGGCTGCAACAAATTCGGACATTATTTGTCTGGTCCTGTTCCTCAAAATTTTTCTGGCTTCAGTAGCAGCAGCCTCAGGTGGAAACCAGACCGGCATTTCGATAATCGCGCCATCCGACAGCCGGCTGGTCGAGGGCGATACAATCACTTTTGTTTTCAGACTAAGCGATTACGCTCCTGATAAAATTTCAATAACGAAAAACAATAAAAATATCCTGATCCTACCTGTAGATAAAGAAAAGGATTTTTTGTGCAGGACAATAACTGTCGGTTTGGGTCTGAATGAATTGGTGGTCCACGCTGTGAAAGACACACAGGCCATGAAGGTTGGACAGATATCCATCTATCGCAGGTCTGATATTTCGAGAGATTTCAAAACTGCTCCCCATGGATTCAAAAAGGACCCTTTCCATAGTGATAAAAAAGAACAACCCTGTCTTTCATGCCACAGGCTGAAGGTGACTGCAAAAGAACTGAACCCCGGCTCTCCTGATGAATCCCTGTGCTATCCCTGCCACAGGAAGATTACAGATTATCCTTATATTCATGGGCCTGCTGCTGTGTGGGACTGCCTTTCGTGCCATAATAAAGACTCGCTGCCGGACAAGTATGCAACTGTAAAACCCGACAGAGACTTATGCTTTGTCTGCCACGTGAATGAAAAAAATGAGTGGGCAACAAAGAAATATATACACGGCCCGACCTCTACAGGCATGTGTACGATATGCCATAATCCACATGCCTCAGCCCAGGCCTTCTGGCTCAAAAAACCGGCCTGGGACCTCTGCACTTCTTGCCATGAAGACAAGGCAACAGGAAAACACGTTACTGCAGGTTATGTATACGGACCTTCTCATCCCACAAAAGGGATGAGGGACCCTTTAAGGGCCGGGAAGGAACTTTCCTGCGCCAGTTGTCATAACCCTCATGCCGCAAACACCCTGAATTTCTTTGCCTTTAACGCAAAAAACGGATCCCAGCTCTGCGGCAAATGTCATAATTTATAAAAGGGAATCCGGGTATCTTCCACTCATGAATAAAGCCGTTCTGATCTGCTGCTCACTGCTGCTCGTTTTTTCTTCCGGTATCGCCGGATACATGGCGCTCGAAGGCTGGACCCTGCTTGATTCCCTGTACATGACGGTAATCACAATAGCTTCAGTCGGCTTTATGGAAGTACACCCGCTCTCTGAAAACGGAAGAATTTTCACAATATTCCTGATCCTTGGAGGAACAGGTATTCTGGTCTATGGGGTTTCCGCCCTGATCGCTTTTATTATCGGAGGCGAGCTGACCGATGCGCTGAGGAGGAGAAAGATGCAGAAAAGGATAGATGCCATGAGAGGTCATTTCATCATCTGTGGAGCAGGCAGGACAGGGAAGTATATAATCGAGGAAATGAGGAAAACGCACAGGAACCATGTTGTCATTGAAAGAGAAGTTGAAAACATCAAGTCCCTTGCGGAACAAAATATCTCTCATGTTCGTGGTGACGCGACTCATAATTCCGTTTTACAGGCTGCCGGAATCGAAAGAGCCCAGGGCCTTGTGACAGCCCTTCACTCTGACGCTGAAAACCTGCTTGTCGTCTTTACCGCAAAAAGGCTCAACCCGGCCATCAGGGTGATATCAAAGGCTGTGGAAGAAGAGTCCGAACAGAAGATCCGCATGGCAGGCGCCGACAGCGTAGTCATGCCCAATTTCATTGGAGGCCTCAGGATGGCCTCGGAATTGATACGTCCTTCAGTCGTGACTTTTCTTGACATCATGCTCAGGTCTCAGGAAAACACCATAAGGGTCGATGAGCTCGCTATTGATAACAGTTCACCTCACAGGGACAAGACCCTGAAGGCAACCGGCATTTTATCCCTCCAGGGCATCACAGTCGTCGCCCTAAAAGGCGCTGGAGACAAGTACACCTTTAATCCGCCTGCCTCTGCAGTTCTTAAATCAGGAGATGTCCTGGTCCTTATGGGTAATATCAGCGATATCAACAGGCTTAAAACAGATTGCGTTGCTACGTCCTGACATCAAACTTTTCTTTTAGCGCATCGCCAAGCAGGTTAAAGCAGATCGCTGTAACAGCAATCATAGTCCCGGGGAAAAGGACCATCCAGGGCGAGGAGTTGATGAACACCCTGTTGGCGCTGATCATCGAGCCCCATGTTGCAGTGGGCGGCTGGGCGCCAAGACCGAGAAAGCTCAGACCTGCCTCAGTCAGGATATAGCCGCCTGCCCGCAGGCCTGCCATAACCAGGGCCAGCGGTATGCACTGGGGGATAAGATGTACCAGGACCACCCGCAAACTACTACAGCCCAAGGCTCTCGCTGCTTCAATGAATGCAGCCTCTTTTAGTGACAGCACCTGCCCCCTGATCAGTCGCGCAAACGAGGCCCACCCCACGGCGCAGAGCGCCAGCATAACCGTATAGATACCAGGAGGAAAAATAACCGAGATTCCTATGGCAAGCAGAAAAGCTGGAAATGAAAGAACAAGATCTACAACAGCCATGACAACAGTGTCTATGGCGCCTCCTGCGTATCCCGAAAGCATGCCTGCTGAAATTCCAATAAGTATGCTGATAATAGATGCAGTCACTGCAATTGAGATCGAAATCTTTCCTCCATACAGTATTCTGGCCAATATGTCTCTGCCCTTGTTATCAGTGCCCATAAAATGTCTGAATGACGGAGGCTGCCTCAGACTGTCAAGATCAATCGCATCAGGGTCATAGGGGACAATGAGCGGCGAGATCAGCGACAGAACAAAGACGGTTACAATGACAACGGCTGAGATCCTACCGCTCAGAGCCATGCAGCCTCACGCGCGGATCAATGAAATGATAGATGATATCCACAAGGAGATTTACTGATATAAAAATAATGGTCCCGATAAGAAGACAACCCATGATGACAGGATAATCGCGTTTGATGATACCTTCCATCGCGTACCTACCGAGGCCGTCCCACCCGAATATGGTCTCCGTAAGCACAGCGCCATTGAGATAGCTCCCGAACTCAAGACCAATTACCGTAATTACAGGTATAAGCGCATTCTTCAGTACATGGATCAGACTGATGCCTGCCTCTGACAGGCCCTTTGCGCGCGCTGTCCTGACAAACGGCATCTGTATGACATCAAGCACCGTGACCCGGGTGACCCTCACAAGAGATGCGAGTGCCGGAAGTGAAAGCGTAAGCGCAGGCAGAAGGAGATATCTGATTCCGCCTGTGCCTGAGGGCGGCAGATACCTGAGCCTGAGACTGAAAAGCAGCATGAGAAGGAGGCCGCTCCAGAAGACCGGAACACTGATGCCTGAAACCGACAGCATGGTAATGATCCTGTCCGCAGCCCTACCCTTGTTTTTTGCTGAAATGAATCCGAGGAATATGCCGAGCGGCGCTGCTATGAGCATTGCAGCAAAGGCAAGCCGCATGGTGTTGGGGAACTTTACTGAGATATCGGCCATCACCTCCCTGTTCGTAAAGTAGGACCTGCCGAGTTCTCCCTTTGCAAGGAGTGTGACATAACCGGCATACTGCCTGACAACACTCTTGTCAGCGCCGAGTTCTTTCCTTATTTTTTCTATGATCTCAGGACTGGAACGTTCAGCTACCATACCGTAGACCGGATCGCCGGGCAGCGCCTTTGTAAGCGAGAAGGTGACAAAAGTTATGCCTGCAAGCAGCGGCGCCATTAGCAGGAGCCTTTTGAGGATATACTGCTTCAGAAAGACACCTCCAGGCCCTTGTCGATGCTGTATATAGGATAGATTTTATAGTTCCTGACAAAAGGCTGCCTCAGGGTAAAATCAGTTTTATGCCAGAAAAAAACCCATGGGGCCTCCTCAACGATTATTTTCTCAGCCCTTTCATATGACTTCGCAGACCCCGGTATATTCAGGGCCATCTGCCCGGCCTCAATCAAAAAGTCAACTGTCTTGTTCGTATAACGCGTTCTATTGCCGCCCGGGCCATGGTTGGAGGAATGAAAAAGCGGGAACAGAAAATTCTCCGGGTCCGGATAATCAGCCCACCAGCTTATCCAGAACATATCAGCCTCACCATTGTTTATCGCTGCTTTATAAGCGCTCCATTCAAGCTGTTTGATCCTTACAATAAGCCCGGCCTTTTCAAGATAATCCTGTATGATCTCAGCAATATCAATGACTTCCTGGTCTGCCGTAACATAGAACCATAATGGCCTCCCCTGCAACCCTGTCTCCCTTATCATTTTTTTTGCCGCTTCCCGGTCATATGGCATTGGCTCAGGTGAGGCCCATCTCCTCAGCAGATCAGGAACAGGGCCTGCTGCGGGCCTTCCCCTATTTTCATAATAAGTGGCAAGAATTTTTTCCCTGTCAATGGCCAGCGACACGGCTTTTCTGGCCTTTGGCTCATTAAAAGGGGGCCTGCCGCAATGGAATCCAAGATAGTAGGTATTTATGCCTGGCATGGAGGAGATAAGGTCTTTCCACTTTGCCGATTCCCTGAATCTCCGGAATTCAGATGCAGGTATTGAAATGACATCGAGATTGCCGAGTTCAAATTCGACAACAGCAGTGAGGTCTTCAGGGACAATCCTGTAGACAATGCCTTTCAGCTTTGCCTTTTTATCGTAATATCCCTCGTATCTCTCAAGCACAAGCCGGTTGTTATGCTTCCATTCGGTGAGAATAAATGGCCCGGTGCCCACAGGATGGGCAGAAAAATCATTGCCCCTCTTTCCCACCTCCTCCTGAGGCAGGACATACGCTGCTGTCATTGTGAGAAGATTGAGAAATGGCGAAAAGGGCTTTGCAAGCCTAAGCCTGACTGTATAAGCATCCAGCGCTTCTATCCCGGCGACTGACCCTGCCTTTCCCTTCAAATATTCATCCGCGCCCGCTATCTTATCAAGGACCCATGTATTGGGTGACTTGCCGGCAGGATCAAGGATACGCTCAAAGGAATACTTGAAGTCAGAGGCCGTAACCTCACGATTATTCGAGAAAGTAACCCCTCTTCTGAGATGAAAGGTATAAACTGTCCGATCAGGGCTGATATCCCATGATTCAGCCAAATCAGGGATTATCTCAAGACTCTCATCGAGCCTGACAAGACCGTTAAACAGCTTGGCGGCAATAATGCCGCCTGTGACGTCAACAATATGGGCCGGATCGAGCGTTGTAGGGTTAACGTTGAGTCTGACGTGAAGATGTCCTTCACGTCTATCACCTGTAGAGCACGCTGATAAAAAAAATAGACACAGGCAGAAAAAGATTGGAAGGTCAGCTCTTTTCATCTTCTATATGTCTGAATATCTCAAATACTGATAAAAAGGCAGCCATGATGAGCGGACCCATAACAAAGCCGATCATGCCAAAAAGTTGGATCCCTCCAAGTACGCTGAAAAGTATCAGTATGGTCGGCATCTTTGTCCTGGACCCGATGATAAGGGGTCTGAGGATATTGTCGATAGTGCTGATTACAAACACACCATAGACAAAAAGACCGATCCCTTTCATAATACTTCCATCCAGCGCAAGATAAACCGAAATCGGCCCCCAGACAGAGAACGTACCCAGGAGAGGCACAAAGGACATGATCGCCATGGCAAAACCCAGCATTACCGGCGACCGCAACCCCAGAAAATAAAAAGCTGCGCCGCCGAGAATACCCTGAATGACCGCAACTGATGCGCCCCCGTAAACAGTTGAAATGACCATGTCCTTCACCTGCGTTTCAAGCCTGTCCTTCTGCTTGTCGCTAAACGGCATAAAATCACGTGCCCTTGACAGGAAACCCGGACCGTCCCTCAGCAGGAAAAAAACCGTAAACAGCATAAACAGGAAATTCACAGCCATCGCAAGGATATTTGTTATCTGCAAAGAGGCAGTTTCAATCAGGGCCTTCCCGATCTTGTTAATGCCCTGAGAGATATCCTCCTGGGTCGGCACGGAGCCCAGATAGGGACTGAATTTCCTAAACAGGGGTGAGGCGCTGAAACCCTCATAGTATCTCTTCATGGACTCAATCCTTTCCTGATCAAGACTGTCAATAAAGGTCTGCGTTTCAATGACAAGT
>JAGVHR010000006.1 GCA_020056455.1 Thermodesulfovibrionales bacterium | reverse complement strand
CTGTAATTATAGACGATAAGACTCGCTTTTATCAATGCTTTTTGTTGTTTTGTTGTAAATATTCGACGAAAATTGCAGCTAAAGAACTAAACTGTTACGGGTAAACAGCTACCAGGCAACTCAGTTCCGAATCTGGGCAACCAGTACCCAGCGTGAATTTATCATAAAAGGCTTTGTGCTGGATGATGAGCGGCTGAAACAGGGCAGGCACTTCGGAAAGAATTACTTTGACGACCTGCTTGAACGCATCCGTG
The DNA here is from genome assembly GCA_020056455.1 of Thermodesulfovibrionales bacterium. Taxonomy (GTDB): domain Bacteria; phylum Nitrospirota; class Thermodesulfovibrionia; order Thermodesulfovibrionales; family UBA6898; genus UBA6898. The sequence continues at coordinate 13,041 of JAGVHR010000006.1, read as the reverse complement.
AGATAGGGCGTCAGAAAGGCGGTTCTATCAAAAGATCACGGATATCTATGCGCAGTGCAGCATTGACTAAAACAAAAGCCAACAGGGTCAGGCCTACAACCTTCACAAGTGCAGATGCAGTCAGACATTACCATTAATATTTGAGTAGTGTCCGGGCTCTTGGCCGAGCATTGCTGAAGCTCTCATTCCCTGCAAGGCAAAGTCAGTCATAGTATATCCTGTGCGCAGCAAATCATCTGTTCGTTGAATTACTGCGCTTCACGTATAGCCGTAAGCTTTCAGGCCGCTTGACAAGCGGTTGACAGATTGATAGAATTTGAGTAATAATGTCAACTAAAGATACCCTCATGTTTGGAAAACGACTTAAACAATTAAGGCTTGCACGCGGATTTTCCCTCGACGCATTAGCTGCGGAAATGGGCGGCATAATAACAAAGCAGGCCCTCTCAAAGTATGAGCTTGGCAAGGCTACTCCGACCCCGGTTGTTCTCAATAAGTTAGCTGCAGCCTTAGGAATCAAGGCGGCCCATCTCTGGAGCGAACCTCCGTTTTCTGTCAAGTTCATCGCATACCGGAAGGGCTCAGGTTTGCTGATAGGAGAGCAGAAGAGGCTGGAATCCATTGTTATTCAATCCCTGGAAGATCGTGTGCGCTTGCAGGACCTGACTCAGCAAACAAATGGTTCAGCGCTTCCCGTTCAAACATTGAATGTCAGGAAGGTCGTTGATGCAGAAGCAGCTGCCGGCAAAATGAGAACGATATGGAACCTTGGGCAAGCGCCGATTGCAAATGTTACAGACATACTTGAGGATCATCTTGTCCATGTCCTTGAGGTAGATGCTGTTGAAAAGTTTGACGGTATCTCTGCTGTTGCCGTCAACGGTGATGAGAACATAAAGGCCGCTGCAGTAGTCTCTCGTTCCGGCATAGCAGGGGAGAGACAGCGCTTAAATCTTGTCCATGAACTCGGACATCTTGTGCTGCACATCTCAAAAGAGACGGACGAAGAAAAGGCTGCATTTCGTTTTGCGGCTGCCTTCCTCGCTCCCGCAGATAGCCTCCTCAGAGAGGTCGGCAAAAAAAGAGCGTTTATTCAGCCTGAGGAATTACTCATATTAAAACAGCGTTTTGGTGTGAGCATACAGGCATTGTTGTACCGCTTACATGATCTTGACGTGATAACGGACTCATATTATAAGAAGTGGTGTATAGATATAAACCGACTCGGGTGGCGGAAGCATGAACCCTGCGAGTTACCGCCTGAGCGTCCTCAGTGGCTGCGACGCAGTGTATTGCGTGCCTTTGGAGAAGGCTTGCTTACAAAGGATGAGGCAGAGCAGATGCTTGGAGAACAGCTAAAGATAAAAGAATCTCTTTCCCTTATAGAAAGACGCTCTTTCATGAAATTACCGATAGAAGAGCGCAGGAAGTTGCTCTCAGAGCAGGCCGATAGATTTGAGGCCTATTATGGGCAGAATCCGGAAACTCGGGAACTGGGGGGCGGCGATATCATTGACTATTAGTCCTGCAATACCGAAGCGTGGGGAGGTATGGCTCGTCAACTTTGATCCGACTATCGGGGCTGAGATCAAGAAGAAGCGGCCTGCTGTTGTTGTCAGTTCCGACGCTGTTGGAGTTCTACCGATTAAGCTCATTGCCCCGGTGACTGATTGGAAAGACCGTTACAACAACAATATCTGGCATGTGAAGATTCAGCCTGACAACACAAACGGGTTAACCAAGGCCTCAGCAATCGATACCCTACAGGTCAGAGGAGTTGATCTGCAACGGTTCATTCGGAAACTTGGACGGCTTCCCTCCTCAACTATGGAAGAAATTTCTGCCGCTATCGCCGCAATCATCGAATACTCTTAGTTCGTCTTTTTTCGTGCATAACCTCTGAGCTTTCTTTTCCTTGAATCCCGGGCGCTTGGCCAAGCTGTTGCTGAAGCTCTCATTCCCTGCAAGGCGCGGGACAAGCTTGGAGGAGCGAAGGCATGTGCTTGCCCCCTGGCATGAGCTTGAAGCGGACCCTTGCCTGTGCCAGAATGTTCCGTGCGGAGTCAAAGGATCATAAAGGCACTCTTTGCAAGGGGCATGACAGGACTGCAAGCAAAATGACTGAGCGATAGGGGCTATGGTTAAACACGTGGCTGCGGAGTGGCGGGCGGGTGCAGCAGACACACCTTAGCGGCGGTCTTTTTCAGGCTATCTTTACTTCGAGCCTCCTGCCGAGGGCATGGGCGACCTTCTCCAGTGTGGACAGCTTGATATCCTCTGCATGGTTCTCAATCCGTGAGATAGCCGTCTTCTTGGTCTTCAGCCTGTGGGCAAGCTCTTCCTGTGTCAGTCCTGCCGTCTCACGAGCCTCTTTGAGCACCACGCCGATTTTGAACTGTTCGTACCCCGCGTCATAACTCTCGGCAAATGCCTTGTCCCTCTTCTTCCTATTATGGACATACTTTTTCAGATCACTCATCTCTTTGTCCTCCTTCGCAAATAGTCTTTTCTGTAAGTCTCGGCCCGTTCAATCTCTCGCTGAGGGGTCTTCTGCGTCTTCTTGATCAATCCGTGGGTCAGCACAACAACGGAATTGCCGTCAAAGAAGCAGAATATCCGATATGCATTCGAGCCAAGCTGTATCCTGCACTCCCATATTCCTTCAGTACTGACGAGTTTCTTAAAATATGTTGACGGTACGACATCGAGGTCCTCAACCAGGCTTAGCACCCATGCAACTTTTTGCGCCGTCTTGCTGGACAGCGAATCGAGAAACTCCTGCACCGGGCAACCCCCGTCAGCTGTCCTGTAAAATATTACTGTCTTTCCCACAGGAGTATGTTAACCTGCACGTTAACCTTTGTCAAGAAGTTGGAATCAAAATACATGGATTGAAGGAAAGGGGTGCGTGACAAAATCGTGACAAACTGCATCGAAAACGGTATAAATCCATCGAGGAAGCCAGTAAAATATATAAGCGGTAAGGTCCTTTAAAATAAAGAGTTTTCTGGTATTTTCAAGCACTTAAAATGTTCTCATGGTTAAGAATGGCATTCAAGAGGTCGTCGGTTCGATCCCGATCAGCTCCACCATAAACTCCCGCATGTCTGCCTTGCAGAATCGAATCAAGAGGTCGTCCCGGCTCGTCGGGATCAGCTCAACGTCCTCCTTTCTTAATTAATAACAGCTTTTGTTGTGCTTACCCTGCAGCTTGCGTATCATATCCCAATGTATCTGACTTCATTTGCGCACAGGGACAGGCTTTTCAGCATAGTCGAGCGCTGGTTCTGCAGCAGGCCTGCGCCGGGTGACGGCCGCAGCCTGACCGAGATACTCATCTGCGATGTCTTCATCATCCGGGAGACGCTCGAGGCCTTGAGCCGGCGCCTTCTGTCCATGGCCGGCACGGGCCCTCTCCGGCAGGAAGAGATACGTAAAAAGGGGCAGCTGCGCGACCTGCTCTGCCGTGACAGCAGGGAGCCATCCCCCCGGGTTGCCGAGCTCTTCAGTAGGTACAGGAAGAACCCTGACTACTATTATCAGGAGACGCCGATCAATGCCTCGGTCTTTTTCGATGACAGCGGCCGCATGGTCGGCTCCTTTCGTGTGAAGCGGCCCAAGAGGATAGCGGAGAAGGCAAATCGCCGCATCGCCGAATGGATCTTCGGAAATGTAAAAGAGGCTGCCGAGGCAATGGCCAGGGAGAGGGCAGAGCGCTCAGGGGTCCCACTCGAACAGTTTATCTCCTCTCCTCGCGAGATGGACAGGGAGTTTATTGAAGCAGAAGAGCTGGTTGCAGGGAGTTTCAGGGACTGCAGCCTCCGGTTCGACCGGAACGCACTGATGATACAGGACACGGGTGCTATAAAGATCGTAGGGGATGAGGAGTCGTTTGAACGATTAACAGAGGAGCTGCAGCGCGCTCCTGATATTACAGTAATAGAGCAGGAGCAGTTCAGGGGCAGGTATCAGGCCTTAAATCTGGTCCTCGATGTTCCCTGGAACTCAGAGTCAGTATGCCGGAGATACAGGGAGATCCGCGCCTGGGAGAGGATAAGGGACCGCGGGATATCAGAGGTGGAGCTGAGCAGAGGGCTCGAGCCTTTCCTGGAAGGTGCCTCGCCCAGGATCAACGTAGAGGTGATCCTCACGACCTTCAGCGACCTGGTAGAGTCCGAGCTGGGCAGCAGCATCCACGAGGAGCGGATCATCAGCCAGAGGGACAGCAGCCGCTATAAGGGCTATATCCCGATGAACGTAGAGTTCCTTGTGGAGTTTCTCTTTGCAGTAGGGTTCAGCCCGCGCGTCGAGATCGATGAGGTGCCGATAAAGATATGGGGGAGGTATCTGCCGGAGACGCTCGGCTCGTATATCAGGCAGCTCTACGCTCTGCCGAACCACGACTTTTTCGGATGATCAACTGGGACGACGAACATATCAGGAATGCGTGCCGCCACATATCGTCAGCCGCGGAAGTGGTCAGGCCGAAAAGACGCATTGTCGTGCTGACCGACGATGCTGACAACCGTATTCTTGAGTGCGCTATAGAATCAGGTTCTGAGCTCATTGTTACAGGCGACAGACACCCGCTGAAACTGAAAACATATGAAGGGTCACTGTTGTGACTCATGCCGGGTTCCTGAATGATACTGAAGGGAATTTATGATAATCCTCAGAAATGGACTGCATACGCAATGACAGGGGCCGGATCTATAAGGGCCTGCAGGTGAAGCATCTTGATGTTGCCTGCGGGATCATCGAACAGGGCGGCAAGGTCCTATGTACTCAACGGAGCGCTTCCATGAGCATGCCGCTTAAGTGGGAGTTTCCCGGCGGCAAGATAGACCAGGGGGAGACTGCTGAAGACTGCCTGAGGCGCGAGCTTGCGGAGGAGCTCGGCGTCAGCATCAACATAAGCCGCGCACTGCCTTCCCACACGCACCAATACGAGACCTATTCTGTCACGCTCTATTCCTTTGTCAGCACTATCCGGTCAGGGGAGATAACACTGCATGAGCATGTTGCTCTTCTCTGGCTGCCGCCCGGTGAGCTTCAGAAATTAGACTGGGCTGAGGCAGATCTGCCGGTGATTGAGTATTATCTGGATGCATATAGGATGAGGGCGCTTTATCCATAATGTAGCCCCTGGTTTAGATTTATTCCCTTCAGTGCACCGGTATATTTACAATGTTTCACAATCCTGAGGACCCCGGCCCCGCAGGTCTTTACATAAGCCCCCCTCTGAGGTATCCTTATGCCATTCGGGGGGAAAGAAGCTTATGTCATTAAGTCTGACTTATCCTGAGATTGTCCAGACACTGAATCTGCACGTCATCGCATTTGAGGTAAGATGGAAGTTAAGAGCCTCACTGCTCTGCTACAGGCAAATGGGGCTCAGGCTTACCGTTGAAGCCGGGCCTGATACGTACGATGCGGCTTAGGGCCAGTTGGTAAATATTCGTAGCTGAGAGGTGAGATCATGAAGAAATCTGCTATTGGGCTGGTAACCGCACTGACATTGACCGCCGGCCTGCTGCTGATGGCCGCAGAGACCGGAGCGGCTGACTGGCGGCTGATCAGGCAGAGCAGCTATGGCGACGCCATATACTATGACGCTGCCAGCATAAAGCGTTTGGACGGGCAGGTAGTCTCTCTTATCGCGAAAATTGGAGGCAGGGACTACCACTATGAGATGCGCTGCGGGAAAAAAGAGGCACGGCTTCTCGGAGAAGGGGATAATAATCGGTGGTTCCCTGTGGATGGTGATGAGGAGCTGATCTACCAGGAGGTTTGCACAAACTGAGTCTATAAATGAACTATCGAGAAACCCTGGCATTGACGTCAAGACCGTCGGGCGCTATCTGGATCTGCTCGAAATAATCACTGTCAATAAGTCATGTTATTTTTCCAGTTACGTCATCAGGCTGACCCGATTTGGAATGGATTCCATATGAAATTTCAATATCTGAGGTTTGCCTTTCCGAGGCTGCCTACGACAACGAGGATATAATTCTCAGGATCGAGATATTTCAGGGCGACTCTCAGGACGTCTTCCTTTGAAACTCCGTTGATAAGAGCGGGATATTTATTAACATAGTCCATTCCCAGGTTGTGATACTCCAGACTGATAACAAACCCTGCTATCTTGCTGTTGGAGTCAATGCGCAGGGGCAGGCTTCCTGTGAGATACGCCCTGGCATCCTGGAGCTCCCTGTCGCTCACATACTCAGTCCTCATACGCTGCATTTCTTTGAGGACCTCGTTAATCGCTGTATTTGCGGACTCGTTTTTCGTCTGAAGTCCGACCTGGAAGCTGCCGCTGAACCTGTTAGCAGCAAAATAACTGTGGACATCATAGGCCAGACCCCTGCTGTCGCGTATATTGTCCATGAGGCGCGACGCAAATCCTCCGCCGCCAAGGATATAGTTCATCACAAGAACTGCATAGTAATCAGGATTATCACGAGTTATTCCAATATGGCCAAGGATAATATTGGCCTGTGTCAGGTCCCTGTTCTCCTTAATGACTACCGGACTTTTTTTTGCTCCGGTCCCAGGCAATGAGCGTGAAGGTATGCTCTTTTGCTGCCAGTTTCCAAGGTGTTTTTTCAGAAGCGCGCCCAGTTCCTCCCTGCTGATGTCTCCCACAACAGAAAGGATTGCATTGTCAGGCACAAAAAAAGCACTGTGGAAATCCACGATATCCTGGCGGGAAATCAGATCAAGGGACTCAGGTGAGCCCTGCACCTGCCTGCCGTAGGGATGCTCGCCGAACACGGCCTTTGAAAAGGCAATCGAGGCGACAACTCCCGGCTCCTCATTCTGCTGAATAAGCCGGTTTTTGGTAATCCTGATCTTTCTTCTGATCTCATCTTCATTGAAGACAGGATTCATAATCACGTCAGAGAGGAGGTCAAAGCCAAGGTCAATGTCCTTTTTTAAAACAGAAAGGGAAACCGTCGCATAATCCGCGCCTGCCGAGGCGCTGAGCGAGCCGCCTACAAACTCAATTGCCTCACTGATCTCGCGGGATGATCTCTTTTTTGTGCCCTCATTCAGAAGCGCTGCAGTCAGATAAGCGAGCCCTGCCTTTTCAGCCGGCTCTGCTATGCTGCCAGCCTTTACTGCCAGCACTACAGTGACAATCGGGATCGCCTTTCTTTCAGCGTGAAGCAGGACCATGTTATTGGGGAGGACCTCCCTATCTGTCAACCGGGCAGCGAAGACCTCAGAGGCAAAAAGCAGAGCCATCAATAAGGTGAGATATTTGAGCTTCCTTTTCATGAGCGCGCCCCTTTTGCAATGGGGACCAGGACCCCTGTTGTCTTTTTTTCATCAATAAGATATTTTTTTGCAACACGGCTGACATCTTCAGGGGTCACTTTCCGTATTCCCTCAAGGTATTTGTCGATGAATCTCCAGCCAACAGTCATTTCAAAAGAGCCGAGAATCCTGGCCTGCATATAGATCGAATCCTGCTGCATGATAAACGATGCCTCAGCCTGATTTATGGCCCTTCGGACCTCCTGCGCTGAAGGAGGCTGCTGCTTTATTTTTTCAAGCTCTTCAAGAAGCGCAGCCTCAACATCTTCGATCTTTTTACCCTGGCCGGCAGTTGCCCCGGCAAAAAAGAGAAACGGATCTTTGGATACGCCCTCATAGCTTGCCCAGGCAGAGATAGCGATCTGCTTGTCATAGACAAGGGACCTGTAAAGCCTTGAGCTCCTGCCGTCAGACAGGATGCTTCCTAATACATCAAGCGCAAAGCCGTCCTCATGGCTGATTGTCGGGGTCTTAAATACAGCCATGATATACGGCAGTTCAGCCTCCTTATTAATATAAACACGCCTTTCGCCCTTTTGCTCATCCTCTTCAGCCTGCACAGCAGGCGCAGCAGGGCCGGTGGGGATGCTGCCGAAAGCCTGCCGGACCTTTTCCATGATCTCCTTTTTATTAACATCGCCTACGACAATGATAACTGCATTGTTTGGCGCGTAATAGGTCTTGTAATGTTCGATCAGGGCTCCGGGGTCCAGAGTCTTCAGGTCGGACATCCATCCGATGACCGGCCAGCGGTACGGATGGTTTTTAAACGCAGCAGCAAAGACCTCTTCCATGACATAGCTCTGGGGATCATCCTCGTAGCGGAGCCTCCGCTCTTCAGTGACAACGTCGCGCTCAGAAAGGACGGAGTCATTGGAAAGTACAAGGTTCTGCATCCGGTCTGCTTCAAGGTCGATCGGCAGGCTGATGCGGTCAGATGCAAGAAGCTCGAAATATCCGGTATAGTCTTTTGAGGTAAAGGCATTGTCAGTTCCGCCTGCCCTCTGGATCGTCTGTGAAAAGGTCTTTGGCCCGTAATTCTTCGTGCCCTTGAACATCATATGCTCCAGCAGATGGCTCAACCCGGTCTTGCCGGTCTTTTCATTGCGTGAGCCAACCCTGTACCAGACCTGAAATGTTGCAGTAGGCGCCTTATGGTCCTCAACGATCAGCATCTTAAGACCGTTGTCCAGCACGTATTCATCAACCTGCAGGGCAAGGGCGTGCGTAGCGAGCAGGAGGATGAAAAACAACGATACAATTATCGAATATTTCATAGTCTTATTTTACCCATATGCAAGCTTCCTTTCCAATCTCAATATAATATTTTCAGCCACAGCAATAATCAGCCTTTCAGCAGGAACTTTCTTGCATCTCCCATCCTCAGGGTTACCTTTGCAGCATCGAGATGTTCGAGAAAGGGCAGAGCAAACTTGCGCGAGGTGTTCAGCAGGTCGCGAAATTCCGCGACTGTGAGATCAGGCGACCTGGTGAAGAAGTCCCTGAGCAGAGACAACATCTTTTCATATGCAGCAGAGGAAACATAGATTGATTCGTTGACCCTGACAACAGAACGCTCTTTTGTCAGAATATTCAGAATGTCGGTGATCTGTTTCTGGTCCATCTTCAGGATCTCCGTAATCTCAGTTTTTGTGGGAGGCTGGAATTCTCCCCTGACAAGCAGGTCGAGGATTTTTGCCTTATGCGCTTCAGCAGCCCCTGACAGGGCCACTTTAAACTCTTTAAGCCTGAGCAGGTCCTTGTCCACGACCACCTCGCCAAGGGCTGCCAGCAGAAAATTATACAATCTCGGGTCAATGTTCAGGAGCGCCCGCACCTCTTCCTTGGGCATACCGGGCTTAAGAGGATTGTCTCTGTGGTAGGCTCGCAGGAGGTCGCGCACCTTGTTGTTGAGGATGTTGAAGGCGTTTCTGTGCAAAAGCGTATCTTCATGGCGAACAATAGTCCGGGCCTTCTTAAGCGCATCAAGACTATTCTGTATTTCCGGAAGAGCAACATTGATCCATCCGTTGAGCGCATGCACGGCAACTCCTGATAAGCCGGCCTTTTCTATCTTGAGCGCCAGCTTCTGATCAAGCGGGCCGGTATGAAAAACAGGAAGGTCCTGAATCCCGTCTTTTCGCCTTCTTCTGCCGGGCGTTGGGTCCAGCACTTCACCTCCGCCCAGGGTTTCAAGAGGAGAAAACCTCCTGATGATAAATCTGTCGCCGGACATGGCAACAACAGGGGCCTGCAATCTAAACTGGCAGTAGCAGCCTTCCCCTGTCTTCAGTTCTTCTTTCTCATAGAGCACCACCCGGGCAATGGTCTCTGATGTCCCGGAGTAGAAATGGACAAGGCTTTTACTTTTCAGCACAGGGACATCCGCGAGAAGTTCAAGGAAAACATCCAGAGTTTTTGTTGGAACAAAACTCGAAGGGGCCACTGCAACGTCTCCCCTCTGAAGGTCCTGCTTTTCAACTCCCTGCAGGTTGATGGCAACCCTCTGGCCTGCATATGCCCTTGAAACGGCTTTGCCGTGGCTGTGAAGGCCTCTCACCCTCGTTGAAATCCCTCCGGGCAGAATTTCCACCGGAGCATCTGCAGAGATCGACCCTGAGACAGCAGTGCCGGTGATTACGGTGCCAAAACCCTTGAGCGTAAACACCCTGTCAACAGGCAGCCTGAAGATTCCGCCGGCCGTCTTGGGCTGAATACTCAGAGCAAGATCCTTTATACAGGTTTTAAGAACATCGAGATGTTCGCCTGTTTTTGAAGAGACAGGCATTATCGGAGCCCCCTCAAGAAAGGTCCCCTTCACAAAATCCCTGACATCGTCCATCACAAGAGACAGCCAGTCTTTTTCCACGAGGTCAGCCTTGGTAACGGCAATCAGGCCGGATTTTATTTTAAGAAGATTGCATATGGCCAGATGCTCCCGGCTTTGGGGCATAATACCCTCGTCAGCGGCAATGACCATAAGCACCAGATCAATGCCTCCGGCCCCTGCCAGCATATTGCTGATAAGCCTTTCATGCCCCGGCACATCGACAATGCCTACAGTAAGACCGTCTTCAGGATAGGACAGGTCGGCAAACCCGATATCTATGGTAATGCCCCGTTCCTTTTCCTCTTTCAGCCTGTCGGGATCAATACCGGTCAGCGCCTTTACCAGCGAGCTCTTTCCATGATCTATATGACCGGCAGTGCCGAGTATAATATACCGCATTGTTATCCCTGATCCGTGTAATCATCATTATAATATTTTTCAGAAGTTTATGTAATTTGTTATAATTAAAAAACTATACGCCATGCCCCTAATAAAAAACTAACGGCGCTTCAGGCTTATTATTGAATACATTATGCGGAGGTAACAATGAAAAAACTCAACTGCTGGGAAGTTAAACAGTGCGGACGCGAAAAAGGGGGCGCCCACGAACAGGACATGGGCATCTGCCCGGCTACTGTTGAAACGGCACTTGACATGGTGCATGGAGGAAGGAACGCGGGCAGAAGCTGCTGGGTTGTGGCAGGCACCCTCTGCAAGGGACAACTGCAGGGGACTTTCGCCCAGAAGTACAAGAATTGCGAGATTTGTGACTTTTATATTAGGGTGAAGAGCGAAGAAGCGCGCCAGTTTGTTCTGTCTGCAACACTGATCAGCAAGTTGATGGCTAAATAGTGACGGCTTCGTAAAAAGTCAGGATGCTGCGTTGCGCTGCAAAACTCCCTTCGACTCGCTCAGGGCAGGCTCGTCGCCTGTCATGGTGAGCCTGTCGAACCATGCGCTCCTTGCCTCCGGAGCTTTTTACAAACCCGCCTCATTTTCGACTTTTTGCGATCATGTCAATAGTGACGGGTGGATAAACTCTATTATTGCATTCGGAGCCGACAACCCTCAAATTCGTTTTATTAAGAGGGCGTCAAAGAGGCCGACACGGTCCGTGTCAGGTCCTTTATCTCCTGATCCCTGATAGTCCTGGCATCCAGCGCCAGCGTATTTTCCCTTATGCGCGCTATGACCGGAGGTGAACCTTGACGCAAGCGCTTTTCGAGTTCATTGACTGAAATCTGCATAGGGTTGATGTAAACTGCATATGTTTCGAACTCAACCTCAGGCAATGAGCCTCCCCCTGCCTTTGAAGAATCTTTTATTATTCTAATGTCAGCGTTATCATTATATTTTCTAAGCTGGGCTGCAATTTTTCCTGCCCGCGCCTTAATGGTCTTAAGGGGTTGAAAAAGCATCTGCAGGACCGGCACGTTCCCGCTGTCCATATAATCCATCAGCACTGCCTCAAAAGCTGCTATTGTCATCTTATCCACTCTCACCGCTCTTGCCAGAGGATTTTTCCGGATTTTTTCGATTATCTCTTTGCTGCCGACAATCAGGCCGCCCTGCGGGCCTCCCAGAAGCTTATCCCCGCTGAACGTTACAAGATCAACCCCTGACTTCATAATTGCCGGCACCGAAGGCTCTGAGTGGATCCCATACTGCTTCAGGTCGACCAGGCAGCCGCTCCCAAGATCATACATAACAGGTATGCCCTGTTTTTTGCCCAGAGCAGCAAGCTCTTCCACAGAAACGTCCTGCGTAAATCCGATGACCTTGTAATTCGACTGATGGACTTTGAGAATCAGGCCCGTCCGTTCGCTTATCGCCCTATTGTAGTCCTGAATATGTGTCTTGTTTGTTGTGCCGACCTCGCGCAGTATTGCGCCGCCTGCAGCCATCACATCAGGGACCCTGAAAGAACCGCCTATCTCGACAAGTTCTCCACGGGAAACAATCACCTCGCGGCCCTGTGATAGCGTATTCACTGACAGCAGCACCGCAGCAGCATTGTTATTGACAATCAGGGCATCCTCCGCTCCTGTAAGCTGCTTTAGTATTCTTGCAGTATGAACATGCCTTTTGCCCCTCTGTCCTTCAGCAAGGTCATATTCGAGGTTGGAATATCCCCTGCTTACTGCAATGACATTTTCAATAGCCTTTTCAGACAGCGGAGCCCGGCCGAGGTTTGTGTGAAGAACAATACCTGTTGCATTGATCACAGGTCTGAGGCTAAAGGAAGAGAGCTGGGCGAGCCTCAGATTTATCGCAGCAGAAAGGCCCTGAAGCGACAGTTCTGATGAAAGCCCTTTCAGGATTTCATCTCTTTTCGCTGAGAGGACCTCCCGAATAGCGCCGACAACAAGCGTCCTGGAAGCCTGCGAGAGCCAGACTATGCCGTGGGGCCCTTTCAACAGCTCATCAACGGACGGCAGAGAGGCCAGAAGCGGTTGTCTGTCATGCGCAGCGCTCATCGTTGTTCCTCCAGGTTCAGGATATCAGGGGATCTGAAAGCCCTGCTTCGGAAAAACCTTTGGCCCTCAGTCTGCAGCTGTCACAACGCCCGCAGGGCACGGCTAATGAGTCACGAGCGCTCAATAACAGGCCATTTCCGGATTTCTGTCTTATCTTTTTTCTGTTGCCGGCTGAGGATGACCCGCTGCTGATCTGCGGGTCATAGCAGCTCCAGGTGAGGCTGTAATCAACCCCAAGCGCAGTTCCCTTACTGATGATCTCAGCCTTGGTCATGGAGATCAAGGGCGCCCTGATGCGAAAATGCAGAGCGCCTTCCACAGAGGCCTTTGTAGCAAGGTTTGCCATTTTCTCATATGCCCTTATATATTCCGGCCTGCAGTCAGGATAGCCGCTGTAGTCAACAGCATTCG
>JAGVHR010000048.1 GCA_020056455.1 Thermodesulfovibrionales bacterium | reverse complement strand
TGCGGAAGGACCCGAGGGGAGGAAGGGACTTCTTGTCCTCGTGGGGGGCATGAAAAAAGATATCGGCATCCAGTGCTGCGATGCAACAGCAAAGGCCTTTTTCAGGACGATAAGTGTTCCTTCTCATGCAGTTCTTGCTTTTCTCGAGGTTGATGCCAAAGGCGCCATTCTTGAGCATCCCGGCGCACTGCATGACGCATATGAAGCAGGCAAGAGGCTTGTTGCCCGAAGCTGAAGCGCCTGCCGGCATACCTTCCGGCCCTACCTGATCAGTTACCTTATTTCATGATTGCCTTGCAAAGAAAATAAGCACTTTTTTATAATAAACGACGGCAAGCGTTTTAACTTGACTGCGTCTTCTGCCGGAGAACCGGCTGAGACGCTTTTTTTGCCTGTTGTCAGAGAAAAGAAGGTAGAGGTAACAGACATGTGCAGATTGGCTGCAATCACTTCAAAAGAATATATCTCGCCTATGGAGCCTGTCCTTGCCCTCGAGACCATGAAAGAAGGCCATGACGGCTCAGGTCTCGGGTTGGTCCTCAAGGACCTTGGCGGAGAATTCGAAAAGCTGAAGAAGTATCCTGTGCTCTCAGGCATCTGCTCCAGAGACGGCAGGAAGACCCTTGATGATTACATGAAGAAGCACGGTTTCAGGCTAAGGCACGAGTGGAAACCTAAGCTCAGGCCTGTTGACGGCATAGTCAGCCGCGACCATTATTTTGCCCGTGCATACGATTATCCTGCACCATATAATGACAAACCAATTAAGGACAGGGAAGATCTTCTCATGCATACGCGCCTTGCCTTGAGAAAGCTCGGCGAAGCTGATGAATCCATATTTGCTTTTTCTTTTTATCCTGATGTGATAACGATCAAGGAGGTCGGCGACCCGCTTCAGGTCTCAGAGTTCTTCGGCCTGGACAGGGACAGCCTCAGCGCAAAGATCATTTTTGCCCAGGGCAGGCAGAACACCAACTACGCCATCTATCTTTACGCGTGTCATCCTTTTTTCATACAGGGATATTGCTCCATGACAAACGGCGAGAATACGGCTTTCGTGCCGATCAGGGAATACCTTTCAAGCAGGGCCTTCCCGGGATATACCGGATATAACAGTGACAGCGAGGTATTTACCCATATCCTTCATTACACTGTCAGGCAGCTGGGCTTTCCTCTTCATTACTACAAAGACGTGATAACTCCGCTTAAAGCTGTTGAGATCGAAAAGAGACCGGATGCTGAAGCTGTTCGACTCATGAAGCAGTCCATGCGACAGCTCTGCATTGACGGTCCGAACATGGTTATCGGCTTTACTCCTGACGGCTCGGTCTTCATGGTGCATGACGCAAAAAAACTGCGGCCCGGTGTGGTAGGCGGAGTAAAGGGACGCTATGCGCTTATGTCGGAGGAGTGCGGTGTTGACAGCGCGGTGGCCGGGCGAGACAGGGCAAAGGACATTTTCCCGATGAAATACGACATGGTGATAATATCGCCGGAAGCACAGGAGGTCAGGGTATGGAACCAGCTTCACGGTTAGACCATAATCATAAACTCTCGCTGAGAGAATTCCCATATATAGTCAGGTGGAGAGACGACAGGTGCAAGCGCTGCGGCAGGTGTACAGCAGCATGCCCGGTCAAGGCGATAGAACCCACGGTCAAGGTAATGCGCGCAGTAAGGTCTGAAGGCCCTGTTCCGGCTCCTGCTTCGGTAAGGCAGGTAGTTCAGATGGTGGAGCAGGTCAAAGACATGGAACGCTACTGTGTCGGCTGTGGGACCTGCGCTCTGGTATGTCCCAACGAGGCTATAGAACCTGAGCTGAACATCCAGCATAAACTGCTCCATTACAAGAATAAGGGTGGCGACGGTTACAAGAGAGGCGGCAGAAGAAACGACCCTTCAGTGTCCACTCTCGACAAGCTGAAATTTACCAGAATATCCATGCTCACGGACCCGGCTCTCGACGCCGGCAGACACGAGTTCCGCATCAGGACACTGCTGGGGCGGGTGACTGCGCCCGAGCAGATGCCGCTCAAGGTGGTTGACGGCAGGCTGCAGATGGACAGCAAGAGCGATATATTCATTCCTCCGGTACGGGAGATCTACCCGATCATGATCGGTTCCATGTCGATAGGTGCACTTTCGCCGCCCATGTGGGAAGGTCTTGCCATGGGAGTTGCCTATCTCAATGAAGTGGAAGGTATGCCTGTTGTTATGTGCTCCGGAGAAGGCGGTATGCCGCCAAGGCTCCTCAGGTCACGGTATCTGAAATATTTCATCATCCAGATTGCTTCAGGCTACTTCGGCTGGGATGAGATCGTCCGTGCTCTGCCACATATGACTGAGGACCCTGCTGCCATAGAGATCAAATACGGCCAGGGCGCAAAGCCGGGTGACGGCGGACTGCTTATGGCGCAGAAGGTGCTCAAGCTGATATCCAAGATCCGTGGTGTGCCGCAGTTTGTAGACCTGGCATCGCCTCCGACCCATCAGACAAAGTATTCGATTGAGGAGGCTGTTGCGAAGATGATCCAGTCCATGTCCATGGCCTGGGGGTTCAGAGTGCCGGTTTATCCTAAGATATCAGGGTCCAAGACGGCAAAGGCGGTCCTTAATAACCTTGCAAGAAACCCTTATGCAGCAGGCCTCTGCATTGACGGCGAAGACGGAGGCACCGGCGCAGCATACAATGTGTCCATGGACAAGATGGGCCATCCCATCGCATCGAATCTCCGGGAGTGCTATCTGGACCTTGTAAAGCAGGGCAAGCAGAATGAACTTCCGCTCATTGCCGCCGGAGGAGTTGGCAAGAAGGGCAATCTGGCTGCTAATGCTGCTGCACTTATCATGCTTGGCGCGTCAGCTGTTGCAATAGGAAAATACATCATGCAGACGGCTGCGGATTGTTTTGGCGATGAGTATAACCGCTGCAATCTTTGTAATGTCGGCAAATGCCCCAGGGGCATAACGACCCAGGACCCCAAGCTTTACAGGAGGCTGGACGCTGACAAGGTCGCGGAACGCGTGGTTGACGTCTTCAAGTCTGCTGATACTGAACTCAGGAAGGTCTTTGCGCCTATGGGAAGAAGCACTGAGCTTCCGATCGGGATGTCGGACGGACTAAGCGTAGGCGATAAGGCAATAGCAGAGAGGCTGGGCATAAGCTATGCGTGCTAAGAAGAAAACAGAAGTCGGAAAACAGAAGTCAGGTGCGGGCAGGAAAAAGACTGAAAACACGATCAAAGATACAGATAAAAAAATTGTAACCATAAAGGGCAATGTGAAAGGCGAGCGGGTGCCGTCCCGCATCCTTGAGGACCAGCTTCAGGCGGCTGTGAAGGAAGGCGCCCGGCAGTTGTTCGTTATTGCTGACGGGCAGCACGGCATCGGCGGACGCATC
>JAGVHR010000019.1 GCA_020056455.1 Thermodesulfovibrionales bacterium | reverse complement strand
CAGAATTACAGTCGAGTCAAACAAAAAAAACCCCAAACTCAATAAATTACCCTGGTATGAATTCCAAAAAAGGATCACTGAGGGAGCCGGCCAGGATTCCGTTCAATTACAGGGGGAATCCTTATAATGCCATTCCTCTCGACATAGATCACCAGCGGCAACGCTGATAATGCCTGCGCTGCAGCCAATACCTGGTCCTCTGATGAGAATTGAAAAAAAAGGACCTCACCCTTCATCTCACTGTTGACCTCGCCGCCGAATTTGGCAGCCTCCTGAATTACAGTCTCTTTGCCGTCAGGCTGATGGCCGACGATCAACTGCCTGGGAACAAAATCTCTTCCCGGAACCAGATCCTGAGAAAACCCAAACCTCATCTTGTCACGGTCTCCTGCACAGGCCGCAATTGTTGATACAGCTACAAACAACAACACAAAAACAGGAACAAACACGTTAATATTATGATTTATTCCGGGGATCTTTGATTTCATCTTTCCTGCCATTAAATACGTTTGCAATATTTTAAATCGGTTTTTTTCAGAATTATCTTTAGAAAAATCTGAGCAGATTATAGTAAGTGTCCCTCTGGGCAGGGACAAAATCTGCGGAACGGATCGAGTGGATGATATCCTTCATGGAAACTGTGTAACTCACGCCGGCAGAAGCGACCACATTTTCCTCGATCATGGTGGAGCCAAAGTCATTGGCTCCAAACCTCAATGCAACCTGGGCCATTTTGAGACCCTGCGTAACCCACGAGGCTTGTATATTTTCGATATTGTCAAGATATATCCTTGAAAGCGCCAGAACCCTGAGATACTCCACAGCAGTCGCTGAATCCTGAATCCTGAACCCTGACCCCTGGACTAATTCCGTATTGCCGGCCTGGAATGACCATGGGATGAAGGCCGTGAACCCGCCGGTCCTGTCCTGGAGCTGACGAATTGCATCCAGATGTTCGATAATGTCTTCATCAGTCTCGATGCTGCCGAACATCATGGTCGCGGTCGTCCTCATACCCAGCCTGTGCGCCTCCTCCATAACCTCGAGCCAGCGGGAAGATTTGATTTTCCTGGGGCTGAGGATTTCCCTCACCCTGTCTGAAAGGATCTCGGCCCCGCCTCCGGGAATCGAATCAAGGCCTGAGGCCTTGAGTATTGAGAGCGTCTCCCGGACAGTCAGGTCAGAAGAGTCTGCAATATAGCATATCTCAGGAGGAGAAAACCCATGCACATGGATATCAAAACTGGCCTTGATCGCTGACAGCAGATTAATATAGTACCTGATGCCAAGGGCCGGATGCAGACCACCCTGAAGAAGTATTTGCGTGCCGCCCAGGGAGATGGTCTCCTCTATCTTCCGGAAAATGGTCTGTCTGTCAAGAAGATAGGCATCTTCCGAGCCCTCATCACGCCAGAATGCGCAGAAGGTGCATCTGTTAAGACAGACATTTGTATAGTTGATGTTTCTGTCAACAACAAAGGTGCATATCTCTTCCGGATGCAGGGCCTTTCGGACCGTGTCTGCCCATGACCCAAGACCAAGAAGATCTGCCTTTCTAAAGAGAGAGCGGGCCTCTTTTTTCCCCAGTCTGTCTTTAGCTCTCTTTCGGATCATGTATATTTCCTCACAACCCTGTAAAAAGAATCACGCTCTACCGGTATCCTGCCTGCCTTTTGTATCAGATTAACAAGCTGCTCTGCTGTGAGGTGCCCGGCTGTAAGCCCGCCTGCGGAATGGGCGATCTTCTCTTCAATTATTGTGCCGTCAATGTCATCAGCGCCGAACTTGAGACTCAGCTGGGATATCTTTTCTCCCAACATGATCCAGTATGCTTTGATGTGCGCGAAATTATCGAGAAATATCCTGCTCACCGCTACAGTCTTCAGATCGTCTATTCCTGACGTATAGCTGCCTTCGATTTCAGTGTTTCTGGGTTGGTAGGCAAGGGGAATGAACGCCTGAAAACCCCTTGTTCTGTCCTGGAGGCTTCTTAACCTCGAAAGATGGTCTACCCGGTCTGCAATATCTTCAACGTGCCCATAGAGCATGGTCGCGTTTGTCCTGATTCCTGTCTTGTGGGCCGTCTCCATCACCTCAAGCCAGCGCTCTCCGGAGATCTTTTCCGGGCAGAGGCGATCACGGATGCTTTCTCTGAAAATCTCAGCGCCGCCCCCTGGCATGGACCCAAGACCGCTTTTTTTCATTGCCTTGAGAGTGTCAGAAAGAGTTAGTCCGCTTATCCTTGAAAAATAGTCGATCTCAACAGCAGTGAATGCCTTGATATGCAGCGCTGGGAAATGCTTCTTTATTGAAGAAAGCATCTTCATATAATAGGAAAGAGGCCACTCAGGATGCAGACCTCCTACGATATGGACCTCAGTGACAGCAGTTTTGAGTTTTGAGTTTTGGGTTTTGAGTCTGCTGATGACCTCTTTTAAGGTCAACTCATACGAGCCTTCCTCACCTTTTGATCTGCTGAATGCGCAAAACCTGCACCGGTTAACACAGATGTTTGTCGGATTGATATGCCGGTTACGTATAAAATAAGCCTTCTTTTTGTTTTTCTTCTCCGCAACGTGACAGGCAAGCGCACCGAGAGTAAAAATATCTTCTGTCTCAAACAGGAGCAGCGCATCTTCCTCACTTATGCGCTTTCCGCCAAGGATTTTGTTCTTAATCTTTAAGGGAACCATTTCATGGACCGTTCAGAGAGGAATTCTCGTATAGTGCATATTAAAGCCTCAGGAAATTTCTCAGCAGATCTTTGCCTGAGGTTGTAAGTATCGATTCAGGATGAAACTGCACTCCCTCAATAATAAACTCCCTATGCCTGACCCCCATGACCTCTCCGGCATCAGTCCAGGCTGTAATCTCAAGGCAGTCAGGCATTGTCTCTTTCCTGATCAGCAGCGAATGATACCGCGTAGCCTCAAAAGGATTGGGCAGGCCTTCAAATACAGTTCTGCCGTCATGATGGATGAGCGATGTTTTTCCGTGCATGAGCCTTGGAGCGCGGATGATCTCTCCTCCAAAAGCAGCGCCGATGGACTGATGACCAAGGCAGACACCGAGTATCGGCACCCTCCCGCTGAAACTCCTTATCGTATCCACTGAGATGCCTGCCTCATTCGGCGTGCAGGGGCCGGGCGATATGACAATCCTGTCAGGAGCCATCTTATCGATCTCAGCAAGCGTTATCCTGTTGTTTCTGAAAACCCTGACATCCTCGCCGAGTTCGCCGAAATACTGAACGAGATTGTAGGTGAAGGAATCGTAATTGTCTATCATCAAAAGCATTTGTCTTTCCTTTTCAGCGGACCTGTCAAGATTAATCCAGTCCTTCCTCTGCCATGTCAACAGCCTTCATCATGCCTCTTGCCTTGTTGACCGTCTCCATATATTCCTTTTCAGGCACCGAATCCGAAACTATGCCGGCGCCTGCCTGAACATAGACCCTGTTGTCTCTGATGATCAGTGTTCTGATCGTAATACACATATCAAGGTTCCCGGAATAGCTGAAATAGCCTACAGACCCTGCGTAAGGGCCCCTCTGGAGAGGTTCCAGTTCATCAATGAT
>JAGVHR010000058.1 GCA_020056455.1 Thermodesulfovibrionales bacterium | reverse complement strand
CATTAAGAAATATTTTCACGAAAAAAGAGACCTCGTGGATGCCTTCTTCAGGGAACACTTCTCGAAGCAGCATCACCCTGAAGTCCTTCAGGAGGCCATGCTATACTCGCTATATGCAGGAGGCAAACGTGTGCGTCCGGTTCTTGCACTCGCTGCGTATGAAGCCTGCGGAGGCAACCCTGCTGACATCATAGCCTATGCCTCAACGCTTGAGCTGGTTCATACCTATTCCCTTATCCATGACGACCTGCCGGCGATGGACAATGACGACCTGCGGAGGGGTAAGCCCACAAATCATAAGGTCTATGGTGATGCCATAGCTATTCTTGCAGGAGATGCCCTCCTTACTGAGGCCTTTACCATACTCTCAGACCCTTTCCTGTCCAACTGCGTCACAGTTCCGAACCTGATGAGGGCCTTACGGGAGATAGCCCTTGCCTCAGGTCTTGACGGCATGGTCGCAGGTCAGGTCCAGGATATTCTGTCCGAAAACAGCGCCCCGGACGCAGAAACCCTGAGATTTATCCACTCGCACAAAACCGGGGCGCTTATCCGCGCCTCAGTACGTATCGGACCGATTCTTTACGGCAGCAGTCAGGAGGTCCTCAACGCCCTCACCGCCTATGGGGACAGCATTGGTCTTGCATTTCAGGTAATCGATGATATCCTTGATATTGAGGGAGACACGGAAGAAATGGGCAAGCCTGCGGGTTCCGACGAAAAGATCAACAAAATGACCTACCCCAGTCTTTTCGGCCTTCAGGGCTCAAGAGAGATAGCAGCAAATCTTATATCCGGCGCAAAAGCAGCAATCTCCGGCTTCTCTTCCGGAGCCGAACCTCTCAGGGAAATCGCGGACTACCTTCTCAGAAGAAGGTCCTGATGGTACTTGACAGGATAAATTCACCTTCTGACCTCAGAGACCTTACAAGTGATGAATTCAGGGCGCTTGCCGAAGAGATCAGGTCTCAGATCATAAAAACAGTTTCTACCAACGGCGGACACCTCGCCTCAAACCTCGGCATTGTAGAACTGACCCTTGCGCTTCACACCGTGTTCAATTCTCCTGAAGACAAGATCGTATGGGATGTCGGCCATCAGTCTTATACTCATAAACTCCTTACAGGAAGAAAAAACAGGTTTCGTTCCATAAGAAAGGAAAGAGGCCTTTCCGGCTTTCCCAGGATGTCTGAAAGCGCTCACGATGTGTTCGGCACAGGCCACAGCTCTACCTCAATTTCAGCGGCCCTGGGTCTTCTGGAAGCAAGGGACATTCAGAATAGATCTCAAATCTCAAATCTTAAATCTCAAATTCCCCGCAAGGTCATTGCCGTCATCGGCGATGGCGCTCTGTCGGGAGGGATTGCTTTTGAAGGTCTCAACAATGCAGGCCATATGAAAAAGGACCTTATTGTAATCCTTAACGACAACGAGATGTCCATATCACCGAATGTAGGGGCGCTTTCCGCATATATGAACAGGATACTGACTGACGAACGCTACCGTAAATTCAAAAGAGAGACAAAATCATTCCTTGAAGGCATACCAAGACTTGGCGCCCCTGTTGCAAAAATCGCCCAGAAGGCAGAGGAGACATTGAAAGGCATTTTGCTGCCCGGCATGCTGTTTGAAGAGCTCGGGTTCGACTATATCGGTCCCATCGACGGGCATAATACTGACCTTCTTATTGATACGCTCAGGAGGATCAGAACTGCCTCTTCCCCCACCCTTGTTCATGTCATCACAAAAAAGGGGAAGGGATATGAGTTTTCGGAAAAAGACCCGTGCGTTTTCCACGGAGTGGGCCCCTTTGAAGTGGAAACCGGCTCTCAGGTATGTTCAGGCGCTGTGAGCTTCAGCTCGGCCTTCGGTTCCTGCCTGACTGAGCTTGCGGAAAGGGACCCTGGGATTATCGCCATTTCGGCAGCTATGAAGGAAGGCACCGGCCTTGACTGCTTTGCGGAAAAATATCCTGGGCGCTTCTATGACGTAGGAATCGCAGAGCAGCATGCAGTCACCTTTGCGGCAGGCCTTGCTGCGGGCGGGCTGAGACCTGTTGTCGCGATCTACTCCACCTTTCTGCAGCGCGCCTATGACCAGATCATCCATGACGTATGCCTGCAGAAACTTCCTGTTGTTTTTGCCATCGATAGAAGCGGCCTGGTTGGAGAAGACGGCCCAACCCACCATGGCGTTTTTGATATTTCATTTCTAAGGCATATACCAGGCCTCACGCTCATGTCGCCGAGGAGCACGGAAGAGCTTAAACTTATGCTTGCCTGGGCGGTCAGACAACCCGGTCCGGTTGCTATACGATATCCCCGGGGAAAAGCGCCTCAGGGAGTTGTCCCGTGCAGGCTTATCGAGACCGGCTGTGCAGAGGTGCTCAGGGAAGGCTCTGACCTGGCGCTCATAGCTGTCGGCCCACCTGCTCTTTCCGCACTGAGGGCAGCGGAGCGCCTTGAAGAAGACGGGATCCGTGCCTCAGTGATCAATGCCCGCTTCATCAAGCCTATTGACCGGAATCTGCTTGTCACTTTGGCCTCACGAATTTCCAGGATAATTACTATTGAAGAAAATGTTCTTCAGGGAGGCTTCGGAAGCGCTGTTATGGAATGTCTGGATGAGGCGGGAGTTCGTCAGACAAGGGTAAAAAGAATGGGATTGCCTGATGCCTTTATTGAACAGGGAAGCATGGACAGTCTCAGGTCGCAATTCGGGCTTGATGAAGAGGGCATATACCGGACAGCCCTTGCCTTTGCAAAAGTGCCCGTCTTCAGTAATTGATTGCAATTAAAGTCGTTGCCCGGCCAGACCGATATTTCTATATGTTGCTTCTTTTTTTTATATAATGAATTCGCGGCGTGATTTCAACAAAAATATATGAAGATGAAAGACAGGCTCGACAAAATCATGGTTGACAGAGGCATCGTCAGGAGCAGGGAAAGGGCAAAAGCCCTTATCATGGCCGGAAATGTCGTTGTTGACGGCCAAAGAGCCCTAAAAGCCGGAGATATTATAAATGCCGGCTCCACTGTTACACTGAGACAGGTCGATATTCCCTATGTGAGCCGTGGCGGCATAAAGCTCGCCGGCGCCCTTGATTTCTTCAGGATCGACCCTGCCGGGAAAACCGTCATGGATATCGGCAGCTCAACCGGCGGCTTCACTGACTGTGTACTTCAGAAAAAGGCCCTCAGGGTATATGCTGTTGACGTGGGTTATGGGCAGCTCGACTGGACACTCAGAAATGACCCGAGGGTCATACTGCTCGAAAAGACCAATATCCGCTATCTGGACACAGGCAGCATACCTGAATTGATCGATCTTGCGCTCATTGATGTGTCTTTCATCTCCCTGACTCTTGTCCTGCCCAGGGCCATTGCTTTCCTGAAGGAAGATGGAGAGGTGCTTGCGCTGATCAAGCCGCAGTTTGAGGTCGGCAGGGAAATGGTTGAAAAAGGTGGAGTGATCAGGGATGATGCAAAGAGGCTCTCAGCAGTTATGAAGATAAGCTCTTTTTCCGAGGACTCCGGCTTTGCGGTCATCGGCACGTGCGAATCCCCCCTGCCGGGCCAAAAAGGCAACAGGGAATATTTCATTCGTCTAAGGAGAAAAAAAACTGGAAGCCCCTAAGGTACTGATCGGACTCGATCTTTCCATTTCTTCCAAAGATGTCATAGAACTCCTGTTGGATGATGCTTATGGTCCTGGCCTTTTCGAAGAAATAGTGAGGACAAACGCCGGCAGGCCTGAAATACTGACTCTTGTCGCAGAGCATACCGACACACCTGATGAGGTTAAACAGCTCATCTCCGGGATGCTCCATATGCCTGCTAAATCTTTTAGAAACTCGTCCCTGATGGAGCAATCAAAAGAGGTCCGCTCACAGAATATACTTCGTAAAATCCAGTTATTAACCGTAGCAGAAAGGCTTCAGCTTGCTATGAAAGGCGGGAGGGAGATTCGAGGGATCCTCATCAAGGACACAAATAAGGAAGTCATGCTCGCTGTCCTTGATAATCTGAGAATTACAGATTCTGAGATTGAGATGACTGCCAGGTCCCGTTCTGTCCCTGATGAGGCGCTGCGAAAGATCTCAAAAAACAGGGAATGGCTGAAGCGTTATGCGATTGTATTTGCCCTGGTGACAAATCCTAAAACGCCACCCGGCATTTCCATAACCCTCGTCAGCAGACTG
Organism: Thermodesulfovibrionales bacterium; assembly: GCA_020056455.1. Taxonomy (GTDB): domain Bacteria; phylum Nitrospirota; class Thermodesulfovibrionia; order Thermodesulfovibrionales; family UBA6898; genus UBA6898. Next base: position 5,142 of record JAGVHR010000058.1, on the reverse strand, counting down.
AGGATCAAAGACCTTACTCTCCTTGAAAAAAACAAAAATGTCCCCGAAGTGGTCAGGGCCTCTGCCAAAAAATTGAGCTCAGCGAGAAAGTCAATATGATGCGCTTCAGCAGCAGACGGGTCCTGAGAAGTCTTGCATTCAAAACAATCGCTCCTGTTATCTTCATGGCTCTTGTTTCCTGGGTCGGCCTGTTTTTATTTGTCATACGTTCCATCTCAAATATTGCGTCCTCCGGAACCCATGGAACAATTGCTGACCATGCAGTCCATGCTGACTTCGTACGAAATGTGCAGATCGCATTTATAATCACCGCTGTAATACTTCTGGGCGCTACGCTTCTGTTCATCTATTCCCTGAGGAAGAACATTCGTGGACCTCTGGACAAGATCCTCGCTCCTGTCAGACATGGCTTGCCGCCGGGATATCACGGCATAACGGAATTTGAGCTTCTGAGCGACAGCATCCGGACAGCCATGGATCTCTGGGAGCGTGAAAACCGCATGCTCAACAATGTGTATCATATCGCAGCGATCAAGCGCGGGAGAGACTTCTTTGACGAAGTGGTCATGGCCATTTCACGCCTTTTTGCCATGCATCCGATGATCTCAAAACCAAACCCTGACCACCGGTCAGAGCATATTGTCTCTATGTACATAAACGGTGAGTTCCGCAGAGGGTTCGACATCGACCTTACAGGAACGCCGAACGAAACAGTCCTTTCAAAAAAACATATATTCATCATCGAAGCAGGGCTTAGAGAGCAGTTTCCTCAGAACAGGGAATTCGCGGAGACAAAGGCCGAGGCCTTCATCGGGTTTTCCATTTTCAACAGCAGGGGGGAAGCCATAGGCATTGTCAGCGCGTTTGGCCCGAAGCGTGAATTCACTGAGTCTGACATCAAGGTTCTCCAGACAATCGGCCAGCTCGTAGCGTCTGAAATCGAGAGAATGGATGAAGAAAGAGAAAAGGAAGAAATCCTTGAGCAGCTCCATCAGTCCGTAAAAATGGAGGCCATCGGCACCCTTGCAGGAGGCATAGCGCATGACTTCAACAACATGCTCCAGGGTATCCTTGGTCACGCGACACTGCTGAAGGCCCAGATATCTCCGGGGACCCGGATATATGAATCAGCTGATACGATTGAACATATCTCCGAACGCGCAGCGCAATTGACCAGGCAGCTGCTCGGCTTTGCGCGCAAGGGTAAATATATCGTCGAACCGCTGTTGGTCAATGAAATCATCGATACCGTACTGAAGATCATATCCAAGACCTTTGACCGGAAGATCAGTATCCGGACAACTCTCTCAAATGAACCCATGGTCATCGAAGGCGACAGGAGCCAGATAGAGCAGGTAATTATGAATCTCTGCCTCAATGCCCGTGACGCCATGCCTGAGGGTGGTGTTCTGAGCATCGATACATCTCTCAGCCCTGTTGCCGCCGGCCTGCATCATGAAAAATCCTCTGACCAGGCGATAATCAGGATTTCAGACACAGGTATCGGCATTGACAAAGAGGTGATGAAGCATATTTTCGAACCCTTTTTCACAACAAAAGAAATCGGAAAGGGCACGGGCATGGGTCTTGCCATGGTCTATGGAGTAGTCAGAAACCATAACGGTTCCATAAGCGTTGAGAGCTCTGAGGGGAGAGGCACAACATTTACTGTCGCCTTTCCCGCAGTCAACAAATATATTGCCCTGGAGAATTCAGCGCCACAGGAGCCGGTGCAGGGACAAGGAACAATACTTATTGTAGATGATGAGGAATTTATCAGGAATATTCTTAAAACAATGGTTGAAGAACTGGGCTACCGCGCGTTTCTTGCAGACAGCGGCGCAGAGGCGGTTGCCATCTATTCAGACCAATGGGAAATAATTGATCTCATCATCCTTGACTTCATCATGCCGGACATGAACGGCAAGGAGACCTTTGACAGACTCAGACAGATCAGCAGCAAGGCAAGGGTGCTGGTTGCCTCGGGGCATGCTACAGCAGAGGCCACCGGATTGTCAGCCGGAGATACAGGTTATGACTTCATACAGAAACCCTTCAGGATGCATGAGATTGCAGAAAAAATACAGTCCCTTCTGTCAGTCTGACTTGTCATATTTTTTTTCTTTGAACTTATATCCAAGCCATAGAGCCTCTTGCAAAAGTACCAGAATTCCCATTTTTGTCATTCCAAACCCCTCACTGCCATTCCGAGCGAAGCGAGGAATCTTTGTCCTTTCCGTTCGGGATAAACTCCGTGAGGAATCTTTTATCGTATTGATAAACATAAGATTTCTCTCTTTGGTCGAAATGACAACTCTGTGTTTTTTACTCTTGCAAGAACCTCCATATTGAATTTTTTTATAAAATACCGTTTAATAGAGCCTGCTTATAAACTCAGGGTTTCTGTATGTCATTCCGGCAGTACTTAAGCCTGAATCCAGTGTTTTCACAGTACGTTTCGGATGCGGGATCAAGTCCGATATGGCAACAAAAAGGCAGTTTATAAACAGACTCTAAATAAGTACTTATCCGAGGGCTAAATTATATGAAAGACCGATTTAGAATCACCAAATTACATACTAAGATTACAGCCAACTCAACGATACGCAAGGCTGTTGAGTTCATCAGAAATTCCGACATCGAGCCGCCCTATCTTCTGATCGACAAGGCCAGGGTCAGACAGAAGGCCCATGCTATCGGCAGGCATATCGAAAACTCTGAGGTGTACTACGCTGTCAAGGCAAACCCTGATATGGAAGTGCTGAAACTTATCAATAGCATAGGCATCGGCTTTGAAATAGCCTCTGAGGGTGAGCTTGCAATACTTGAGTCCATCGGCGTTTCCAGCAACAGGATGATTACAAGCAATCCTATCAAGTCATTCAGGTTCCTCAGAACAGCTGTTGAGGCAGGTGTTGACTATTTCGCATTTGACTCTGAGGCTGAGATCCTTAAGCTGCGGGAATATGCTCCCGGATCCAATGTTTACGTAAGGATTACGGTCCCCAACGAAGGAAGCGAGTGGCCGCTGAGCAAAAAGTTCGGGGTCGAAGTCGAAAAGGCCGAGGAATTGCTTGTTCATGCCCAAAAAAGGGGCCTTAATCCTATCGGCATGACCTTTCACGTAGGATCGCAATGCACAAACATCTACAACTGGAACTCAGCGCTGGACAAGGCAAAGGACCTCTGGGACAGGGCCCAGAAAGCCGGAATCAGGCTGTCTGTCCTGAACATCGGAGGGGGCTATCCGATCCGGTACACCAAGGATGTTGTAGGCATATCCGCTATTGAAAAGAATATCGGCAAGCTGATCTCTGATAAATTTCCAAAGAAGACCCGGGTGCTCATTGAACCAGGCAGGTCTGTGGTCGGTGACGCAGGCATATTCGTGACAAGAGTCATCGGCAAGGCATCCAGGGGAGATGAGCAATGGCTTTCGATTGATGTCGGGGTGTTTAACGGACTGATGGAGAGCGTCGGAGGTATTAAATACAGCTATATTGTGGAGGGGTCCAGGGAAATAATAAAATGGACTCTTGCAGGACCGAGCTGCGACAGCTTTGATGTCATAGAAAAGGACATTATGCTGCCCGAGCCTGCTGTCGGCGGCCATGTCCTCATCCTGTCAAGCGGCGCCTATACGATTTCCTATGCCTCTGAATTCAACGGATTTTCCATACCTAAAACTATTCTTATTTGAGAGGTTTGACTATGATCAGATTTTTTGAAAAAGACCCGTATGCGCCTATTCAGTATTCATATGAAGTCAGCAGGATTCTATACCATAAAAAGAGCCGGTTCCAGGATATCATGGTCTTCGAAAACCCGCATTTCGGAAGGATACTGGTCCTTGACGGAGTTGTCCAGATGACCGAGCGGGATGAACTGTTCTATCATGAAATGCTGACGCATGTGGTCATGAGCAGCCACCCGGACCCTAAAAGAGTAATTGTAATAGGGGGCGGAGACGGAGGCGCTGTCAGGGAAGTCCTGAAACACAAGTCCGTTGAGAAGGTCTATTTTATCGAAATCGACGAAGAGGTCATCAATGTCTCAAAAAAATATTTCCCCTCGGTCGCAGGATGTATCAAAGACAAGCGTGTTGAGATCAAATGCATGGACGGAGCTGAATTTGTGAAAAACAGCAAGCCTGATATTGATATAGTCATCGTTGACTCCACTGACATTGTCGGCTTCGCCAGGAGCCTCTTTACAAAAAAATTCTTTACCTCCATAAAGAATTGCCTGACCGAAAACGGTATGTATGCATCTCTTTCCGAGTCGCTTCATTTTCATAAGGAAATCGTCATTGAAGTGCAGCAGACCATGAAATCGGTTTTCCCTGTTGTTGATCTGTATACAGTGCCCATTGCGACCTATGCAGGCAACTGGTGGTCATTCTCCATCGGCTCCAAAAAGCTTGATCCGAGGGAGATAAGAGCAAAAAATAAATTCAGAACAAAGTATTATAGTGACGAGATCCACAAAATCTCTTTTATGCCAAAGGGCATGTACAAGAGGCTTCTTGACAATAAACTGGACTGGTAGCTTGAATTGGCTAACCATCAGAATATTAAAGATATTTCTATTTATCTTGACACCTCTGTCTGTTACCTGTTAGATTATTAGCACTCTGAACTGGAGAGTGCTAATGAGCCTGGACGATAGAAGCCATCAGATATTATACGCAGTCATACAGATGTACATAGCCTCAGCCGGCCCGGTAGGGTCACGGGCCATTACCAAGAAGTTTCCTTTTGGACTTTCTTCTGCCACTATTCGCAATATAATGTCCGACCTTGAGGACATGGGTTTCCTGCGTCAGCCGCATACCTCTGCCGGAAGGGTCCCCACGGACAGTGGATACCGCTACTATGTAAATGCTCTGGCTACTGAGAAGTCGGACGTCAACGCGGAGATAGCGAATGAACTGGGCAGAAAGCTCGAGTCGTTCAGGAGGGACATCAACTCTTTTTTAGACAATGCCTCGCGGATGCTCTCAGAGCTTTCACACTACATCGGCATATCCATCTCCCCCAACTCCAACAGGACCACACTGATGAGAATAGAGCTTGTCCCTTACAGGAAGAACCAGATAGCTGTTATTCTCTTCACTGATGAGGCGATCATCAGAAACAGGAT
>JAGVHR010000092.1 GCA_020056455.1 Thermodesulfovibrionales bacterium | reverse complement strand
GTTGATTTAATGGGGTCTCTTCTTTCATCTTTCCACCAGTTGATCTCAAGACCATACCGCCTGGCAGTAGAAACGATGAATTGCCACGGCCCTGCTGCATTGGCGATGGAATAGGCATTTGGATTAAAGCCGCTCTCAATGAGGGAAAGGAAAACTATGTCCTCAGGCACATCCTTTTTCCTGAGGATATTCTTCATAACATCAACGTATTTGCCGGACCTGCTCAGGTATAAGGCAAATCGGTCTTTTATCCTGTTTGAAAAGAAGCTGATATTCCTGTCAACAGCTCGCGAAGCAGTCTGATTATTGTCATAGTGAGCAATCAGCGGGGCCGGCTCAGCCGCAGGTTCTAAAAAAACAGCATCTTTCTTCTGAAATCCCAGGTCTGTCTTTTCTTCAGAAGCTATAGCTGGTAGAATTACAAGAAGAAGAAAAGCCAGTATGGAAAAAAAACATCTGAGTCTTTTCATTGGTTTCTATTTTCCTTTTTAGAGACAGCCATGTCAAGGCAAAAGTGAAGTTTTGTTAACTGTTTTATTTGTAAACTAATGCCTGTCGGTAAGGCTGAATTCATTACTTTGAATATGAAATCCATAATCTATACCATTGGGACAGGTCTCAGGAGCTCAGAGGATTTTATGGAAATCCTCTTTGCCTACGAAATCAGCGAGGTCCTGGACGTAAGAAGCTATCCCGTAAGCAAGCTTGAGCATTTCAGCAAAGAACGTTTTGCCGAACTCCTTCAGGAAAACGGCATTGACTATTGTTTCCTGGGAATAGAACTCGGGGGAAGGAGAAAAGGCGGATATGCCTCCTATCTCGATACTGATGAATTCAGAGCAGGCCTTCTTCAACTGGAGGGGACTGCGGAAGGCCGGACGGCAGCGATTGTCTGTGCTGAGCGGTTCCCCTGGAAGTGTCACAGAAAATGGATATCTCTTGAACTCCATAAGCGCGGCTGGGAAGTAAGGCATATCATTGACAAGGGCAAGGTATGGATACCAAAATAGAGCCGAAGAAATCATGGACCTGAAAATCGCAAGAAACATCCATCGCCTAATGAAAAAAAAAGGGCTTACTCTTTCCGTGGCAGAGTCATGCACTGCAGGCCTCATAAGCCATTATCTTACAACTGTTCCCGGCGCCAGCAGCATATTTATAGCAGACGTTGTGGCCTATTCTGCGGAAGCCAAAAAAAAGATCCTCGGCATTCCGCAAAGGGTCCTTGATGTCCACGGTGTGATAAGCGGTCAGACCGCAATACAGATGGCCAGGAGGGTGCGCACACTTACCAATACTGATGCGGCCGTCTCTACGACCGGCAACCTCGGTCCGGGTTTGCTGGAGCACAAACCAAAGGGACTCGTTTATGTTGCAGTGAGCACAAGAAAAAAAACTATCGCAAAGAAGCTGCTGCTGACAGGCTCCAGGAGAAAGATAAAAGAAACAGCAGCGCTTTCCGCCCTCGCGCTGCTTGCCGAGGTTGTCGGCAATGACTGAAAAATCTCCTGCTTCCGTCACTAAAGAAATAGAGGAGCTTGTAAAAGAGCTTAATTATCACTGCTACCGTTACTATGTGCTGGATTCTCCTGTTATTTCCGATGCCGAATACGACAAAAAATATCGCCTCCTCAAAGAACTTGAAGAAAAATACGGAGGCGTCCTTCCTGATTCTCCGACCCAGCGAGTCGGGGCCCCGGCCCTGGAGAAATTCGACAAGGTCAGACATAATGAGCCGATGCTCTCGCTTGACAATGCCTTTTCATACGACGAGCTGAGGGAATTTGACAAGAAACTCAGGAAACTCCTCGGTGCATCTGAAGATATTGAATATACAGTAGAACCCAAATATGACGGACTTGCCATGGAGCTGACCTACAGAAAAGGCTTTCTGCTAAGAGCCTCAACAAGAGGAGACGGCTATGAAGGGGAGGATGTCACCCGGAATATCAAAACAATAATGTCAGTACCCCTGAAGCTTGAAGGCCCGAATATCCCGGAAGTGATAGACATCCGTGGTGAAGTATACATGGATATCAGAGAGTTTGAAGAACTAAACAGACAGAGGGAAAAACTAAATGAGCCTCTTTTTGCCAATCCCAGAAACGCCTCTGCCGGAAGCGTAAGGCAGCTTGATCCCCGCATAACCTCTGAACGCAAACTCCATCTTGCCTGCTACGGAATGGGAACAGTAAAGGGTATGGCCTTCAGGAGCCAGTCAGCGTTCATGGCCTGGTTAAAAGACCTGAGATTCCCTGTTCCGGCAAGGGTGGTTATTGTCAGGGGAATTGATAAAGTCATCCATGCAATAGGACAGCTTGAAAAAGACAGGGGGTCCTTCTCTTTTGAGACAGACGGCGCTGTAATAAAGGTAAACGATTTCCAACTTCAGCAGAAGCTCGGCGTCAGGACACGCGAGCCAAGGTGGGCCACAGCTTATAAATTTCAGGCCCATCAAGGCACCACGATTATCAAAGACATACTCAGCAGCGTTGGAAGGACCGGTGTCATTACACCCTTTGCGGTATTCGAACCTGTAAAAATCGGCGGGGTAACTGTCTCGAGGTCAACTCTCCATAACTGGGACGAAATAAAGAGAAAAGATATCAGGGTCAGCGACACGGTAATTGTCGAACGTGCAGGTGATGTCATCCCGCACGTTGTGATGGTCATAAAAGATAAGCGAAGCGGTAGTGAAAAAACAGCGTCCCTGCCGCTGACCTGCCCTGCCTGCGGCTCAGCTGTTGTACGGGAAGAAGGAGAAGTGGCTATTCGGTGCGTCTCACTTCACTGTCCTGCCCAGGTGCAGGAAAAGATCATCCACTTTGCCTCCAGGGGCGGCATGGATATTGAAGGTCTCGGCGAAAAGAATGTAGAACTCCTTTACTCACGTGGCCTTATCAAGCATTTTAAAGACATCTACCTGCTGAAAAAAGAAGACCTGATTGAACTGCCGCGTTTTGCTGAAAAGTCCGCTCACAACCTCATTGACGCAATAGAAAGATCAAAACATGCAACGCTTGCGCGGTTCCTCTTCGCCCTCGGTATCCTCCATGTCGGCGAGTACGCAGCAAAGCTCCTTGCCGGCAACTTCAGAAGTCTCGAGGACCTTTATCAAGTGAAGCCGGAGGACATCCTGCCCATCCGCCAGATAGGAGAAAAGATTGCTTGCTCAGTCCATGCTTTTTTTAATGACAGGAAAAATATCGACCTTCTCAACTCCATAATAAAACTGGGTATGGAACTTTCCAATCCCGATTTTAGCGAAAATAGAAAAAGCAGCCTGTTGCTTGAAGGCCTCACCTTCGTAATCACGGGCACGCTGCCGAAATCAAGAAAAGAAGTGGAAGATCTTATCAGGGAAAACGGCGGACATGCGGCCTCTGCGGTGTCTTCAGACACGGACTATCTTATTGCCGGCGAAGGACCAGGCTCAAAACTCGCAAAGGCCGGGAGGCTCGGGGTCAAAACCATATCGTACGAAATATTTCTGGAGCTGCTGAAGGGAAGTCCGGTACAACAAAATCTATTTTGAGGCAGAACATGAAAAGGTTGACTGAAGAGGAACTTAAAGAAGCGAAGGATTACGAAGAACTGAAATGGTACAAGGGAACGCCGGTCATTGTGGCAGCCTTTGGGGAAACATGGAAACGGCTTTCCGACACTCACGACTATGAGGAGGCCGACTACTTTGTCGTTCTGGATGAAGATGACAGGGCAAGCTTCTTCAGCTCCTATGCCGATGAAGAACCGATAGAGCCAAGCAATTGACCAGGGCATTGACTGTAAGCAACAGTTTCGTAACGAACTTTGAACGCCTGGCGTTGGTCAGGGCCCGGCGTCTGTCACAAAAAAGCAGTTGGTCATTTTCAAAAAAGAAGTTGTGTTTGAAGATTGATAATGCTATTCTTTTCAGTGTGTTATACCCTTTATACTCAATGAATCCTTATTAATTATTATGCTTTCAAAGGTCCTTTCCGCAAGCGTCATAGGCATTGAAGCTCATCCTGTGGAGGTGGAGGTGGATATCTCTTCCCGGGGCCTCCCCCATTTCTCAATGGTAGGACTACCGGACGCAGCTGTTAAGGAGAGCCGTGACCGCGTGCGGGCAGCTCTCAAAAATATAGGCTTCAATTTTCCGCTTAAGCAGATTACTGTAAACCTTGCTCCTGCTGATCTTAAGAAGGAGGGCTCTTCCTTTGATCTGCCTATAGCAATAGGCATCATCTCCTCTGAAGGAGTGATTGAGCCCGAGGCGATCTCAGGCTATGTATTCACCGGAGAGCTTTCCCTTGACGGCAGGATCAAACCGGTGCGCGGCTCCCTGTCCATGGCGCTGAAAGTTCGGGATCTCGGGCTCAGGGGATTGATTGTTCCTGAAGAAAACGCCCCGGAAGCTGCTGTTGTCTCCGGTGTTGACGTCTTTGGCATAAAGAGTCTCCCCGATCTGATCGCCATGTTACGGCACGAGAAAAGTTTCCCTCCATATGAAACTGATATCTCAAAAGCCATCCGGGAGTTTTCCACCTATGATGAGGATTTCTCTGAAGTGAAGGGTCAGGAACACGCCAAAAGGGCCCTCGAAGTAGCAGCTGCCGGCGGACATAATCTTCTGCTTATTGGTCCTCCCGGATCAGGAAAGACCATGCTTGCAAAACGTCTTCCTGCAATTCTGCCCAGCATGACCTTTGAGGAGGCCCTTGAGACAACCAGAATACACAGCGTTGCCGGCCTTCTCAGGGATGGTCAGCCCCTGCTTGCAACAAGGCCTTACCGCTCTCCTCACCATACGATCTCAGACGTTGCCCTTATTGGAGGAGGACAAATTCCCAGGCCAGGCGAGGTAAGTCTTGCCCATAACGGCGTTCTTTTTCTTGATGAAACTCCTGAGTTTAAAAGAAATGTGCTTGAAGTGCTCAGACAGCCGATCGAAAACGGCGAGGTCACGGTTTCCAGGGCCGCAGCATCCATAACCTACCCTGCCTCATTTATGCTTGTCAGCGCAATGAACCCTTGACGGTTTGGCTGCCTTTGCACAGTACCCCAAATTTACCCTGCAGCTTCCCAGGCCGGTTAAACTACCGCATGGGTATCCGGTAGAACTCCGGACCCTCGGAGATCACATCAGGAAGAGGCGCCTTGACCTTGGCCTGCTGCAGATCGAAGTTTCCGCAACAATCGGCGTATCTGAAAATACTGTCTGGAACTGGGAGCACGGGATCGAACCGGAATTGATACACGTGCCGGCGGTTCTCGCCTTTCTCGGCTATGTGCCCTGGAAAGAACCGGAGGACCCCATAGGACGGCTTGCTTACTTCAAGAAGGTCAAGGGCCTGTCTTTCGAACGTCTAGGCGTCTTAATGGGAAAAGACCCGGAACAGTTAAATGATTGGTTAAGCGCGCGGGTCAGACCATGCAAAAAAAGTATCGACAGAATCACTCTTTTCTTATCTTTATGATTTATTTTGATGTTGACTCTTTGTGTAGGCTTTGATATACTTTGCCAATGTTTATGTATGTTTCAAGTATGAAACTCAATCTCGGCACGCCTAATTAATCCTATGGTCGCTAACGATATGCAAGAACGTCAACTCTCCGAGTATCTGACTGTGCAGGAAGCGGCAGCAATGTTGGGTGTTTCGTCTTCAACATTGCGAAATTGGGACCGCACGGGAAAGCTTAAGGCAGTCCGGCACCCTTTCAATAGCTATAGGCTATACCTCCGTACCGACTTGGAGAAGATCCTACTATCTGTAGCTCAAGGAGTCAATAGAAATGCAAGAATTTCTTATGGAAGAAGCTAATACAAAGAAAGACAGTAAAGATTGCCCCTCAGTATCAACCCATCATAAAATGGAAAAAGTGGGGCCTTTCAGCCTCGACAGGATTTATGTTGAAAACTGCTTATCAGCAATGAAGAAGCTGCCTACCAATTCTGTTGATATTGCCATTGCAGACCCACCTTATAACCTAAGCAAGGGGGGCATTTGGAAGTGGGATAACTCAGTGCGGCTTCCTGGATTCG